>DIVV01000255.1 GCA_002423385.1 bacterium UBP16_UBA6123 | reverse complement strand
GCCGGACGGCTCACGGTAAAAATCGAAGTAAATCGAGTCTTATTAGTCTAACTCAATTTAAAAATTCATGTGGTAATTATTTTAGAAACATAATAAAGATAGATGTGCTGTAGAGCATTACCGTGAGCCGAAATATTAAGATCCGGCGCGCAATTAGTACGCCGTCGCGTGCATCGCACGCGGCGGCAGTGTAATAACGGCTTTATGCGACTTAACCGAACGGCTCACGGTAAAAATCGAAGTAAATCGAGTCTTATTAGTTTAACTCAATTTAAAAATTCATGTGGTAATTATTTTAGAAACATAATAAAGATAGATGTGCTGTAGAGCATTACCGTGAGCCGAAATATTAAGATCCGGTGGCGCGCAATTAGTACGCCGTCGCGTGCATCGCACGCGGCGGCAGTGTAATAACGGCTTTATGCGACTTAACCGAACGGCTCACGGTAAAAATCGAAGTAAATCGAGTCTTATTAGTTTAACTCAATTTAAAAATTCATGTGGTAATTATTTTAAAAACATAATAAAGATAGATGTGCTGTAGAGCATTACCGTGAGCCGAAATATTAAGATCCGGTGGCGCGCAATTAGTACGCCGTCGCGTGCGTTGCGCGCGCCTGCAGTGTAATAACGGCTTTATGCGACTTAACCGAACGACTCACGGTAAAAATCGAAGTAAATCGAGTCTTATTAGTTTAACTCAATTTAAAAATTCATGTGGTAATTATTTTAGAAACATAATAAAGATAGATGTGCTGTAGAGCATTACCGTGAGCCGAAATATTAAGATCCGGTGCGCGCAATTAGTACGCCGTCGCGTGCATCGCACGCGGCGGCAAAACTGACAAAAAAAAATGAAAGAAGTTAATGGCAACGAATATCAGAAATCAGAAATCAGAAAACAGAGAATAGAGAAAAAAGAAAAAAGAGGATAGAGCTGAAATAATAAGATAAATTTTGTAAATAGACTTTTATAAAAACTTTGGAGTCGGCAGGAAATATCGCTCAAAATAAAAAGGCTGTGATAACAGCCTTTTTATTCAGGGAGAGTAAAGGGGGCAATGGGGGAAAAGAGAGGGCCATTGGTCCTTTCTTTTCCCCCATCGCGGTCTTATAATGAAGGCTGATCAATAATAATAAAGCAATGCTTTATTACATTACATTACATTACATTACATTACATTACATTACATTACATTACATCTTATTTTATTTTATCTTTGAACAACTGCGGTTTATATTTATCGTGAAGATATTTCTGGAAAGTATCGCGCGCGGCCATTTGTTTATCGCGTTTCAGCATGGCTTCTATTTTAGGAGCCTCTTCGGCGAATTCGCGTTGTTTGCCTTCGGTTTTATCGGTAACTTTAATTATGTGATAACCGAACTGGGTTTTAACTATGGGTGAAAGTTCTCCTTTATTAGTCGCGAAAGCTGCGGTTTCGAATTCTTTGACCATCATGCCGCGGCCGAAGGAGCCGAGGTCGCCGCCTTTTTCTTTTGACGGGCAACTGGATTCGGTTTTAGCTAATTCTTCGAAGTTTTTACCTTCTTTTAATTGTTTTTCGATTTCTTTAGCTTTTTCTTCACTTGCGACTAAGATGTGAGAAGCTTTTATCTGGTCGTCGCGGAAGCTGGCTTTATTGTCTTCGTAATGTTTTTTTACGTCGTCGGGATTGATGCTGATACTTTTAAATACTTCGGCGTCGATGAAAAGTTTTTTCTGTTGCATGATTTTAATTTTTTCGAGTTCGTTTTTAACTTTTTCGTTTTTATCGGCGGAATATCCGTTTTTCATTGCATAGTCTGACAGAACGTGTGCTTTTAAAAGATTATCGGCTATCATCGAGCAGTATTGAGGATCGTCGAGTTTATGTACAGATTTGTTCTGGCTGACGATCTTATCGGTGTCGAAGGCTTTCTTCAAATCGGCGAGAGATATTTTAAAAGATTTTGTATCGTATAATACGAGTCCCAACTCTGATGAATCGAGTTTATCGATATCTTTGATTTTAGCCAGGCCGGTTTCGCTGGTTTTTACTTCGTAATCTTTAGCCATGTCGAGCCAGTACTTCGTCAAAAAAGATTCGAGTTTCCGATTTTTAATTTCTTCGCCAATGGCGGCTTTTACGTTTTCTAATTCGCTTGTTTTAAACTGCGTTTCTTTATTTTTATCGTAGTAATCTTTTATTTCGGCTTCGCTGGCTTCCGCTTTCTGCTGCTGGATTTTATCGGTCATAAAAAAATGGAGTACGACGCGTTTTTCTATTTCGGACATTACCTGTTTGAACTGTTCGTTGTCTTCGAATTTTTTTTCGGCGATTTCGATTTCAAGCATTTTATCGTCGATCATTTGTTCTAAAAATTTTTCTTTGTCGGCTTTTTTTATGGTGTTGCGTGGAACGTAAGGCGGGATTTGTTCATCGAGTTTGGCGTTAAAATCTTTTCCCTTGATTTCGAGCGTGCCAATAGTAGCGAGAATATCTTCTGGAGCGATTGTGAGAAGTTCGGCGGTCGACGCGCCCGAAGCGCCTTCCGCGTCCATAACATTAAATTTCATGCTGTCGATATTGATTTCTTTAGTCATTCCTACTTCGCCGGTTTCCGCGTCTGCCGCAAAAAGAGCGGCGGCGTTAAGCAATACGAGCGAAGATACCAGCGTCAGCATCGCGGCTGAAAGTGTTAGTTTAAATAAATTCATAAAAACTCCTTAATTATTTTAATGACCGTCAGATTATAATTTTAATAATAATAAATGTCAAGATATTTGTTAATATTTGTTTGACATTCGATTGAAATTTGTGAGTAGCGTATTAATTTGTTTAATTCTGGTAAAGCGGCGAAGGGAGGAGATACTGAACGGAATTTTATTCGGAAGCGTTTAATAAATTCAGTTTCTATTTATTTTATTGTGTTTTCGATGGTGGCCGCGGGAGCGGGAGTGTTTTGAGGCGCAGCGGTATCGCCGGCTGGCTGAGGATGATAAATTTCATATCCGCTCATAAGTATGCCTTTTTTACTGTCTCTTTTTATAAGGCGTCCGGTTATTTTAAATTTTAATTCAGCGAAGTTTTTGACGGCAATTATCTGGTCTAAAATGGATTTTGGGCCTATCAGTTTATATGTTTCATTGTTTTCATCGACGAGTTCGTACGCCTGTCTGCTTTCCGTGGCGCCGCGGCTTTTTATCGGTCTGACCGAGCCGGTTACGATGAATTTGTATTCCGCTGCGACTTCTTCGGCCGCACCGGCTGGCGTTTTAATTTCGGATGCATCGGAAGTTTCGGCTACAACCGTCGTCGGCGCCATAAAAACCAGTATGGATAAAAATATGATAAACAACGCGCGGTATATTTTTGTGGCGTACATTCCGGCCTCCGATCATTTGTAATTAACGGTTCCGCACCGTTAATTACGGCGCGGAACCATTGTAATAATTTTATGGGTTATTATTATTTGCCTGTTTCAGCGGCTTTTTCTTCGGCTGCGGGAGCCTTGGGGGCTTCGGGAGCTTCAGGAGTTTTAACTTCGCCAGCGGGAACCTGGGGAGTGGCAGGAGCTTCTACTACGGGAGCTTCAGGAGCTTTAACTTCGCCAGCGGGAACCTGGGGAGTGGCAGGAGCTTCAACTGCGGGAGCCTGAGGAGCAGCGGGAGCTTCGGGAGCTTTTGCTTCGGCCGCGCCGGCTTCGGCGAATTCGTCAATCTTCAGTGAAGGATAATAGCCTTTTTTCTCTTTGTCTTTTTCTGATAAAGGTTTCGAAGTGCCTTTTACTTTGAAAGTTTTGCTTTCGTAGCCTTCTACCGAGAAGATGTCGGCAGATGTTTTACCTTTGCCTTTGCCCTTACCTTTGCCTTTTATTATAAAATATTTCTGGCCGTCTTCGGCTACGAACAGGTCTTTTTTGTCTTCTTTAACGATTTTGCCCGTGAGTTCTACATTTACTAATTCGACTTTCTTACCTTTGCCTTTTTCGCCTTTTTTCACTTCTTCGCCTGCGGTAGCCGGAGCTGCGAAATAAAGGGTAACTAATAACATGAATAATACCGATAAAAACTTTTTCATTAAATGAAACACCTCCTAAAAATTAACCGCCCATGGCGGCAATGAAAATAATAGCAATTTATATGCCATGAGTTTTATTAATTACATTTTGAAATCATTGCCCCGATTACTTTGAAAAATGCGGCTTGAAAAGATAGTTTGATTTTAGCGGCGTTTTAATAAAGTTGATTGTTTGATAAAAATATCGCTATATGATAAAAAATTATCACTTGATTTTGGACAGATTGATGCGTGCGTCGGAAAAATCTGGATCGGCTGTGAGCGCCTTATTAAAAAGTTCTTTAGCGAGAGTTTTGTCGTTATTTTTTAAGTGCGCTATCGCGCAGTTATTTAAAAAAGCAGCGCTGCCGCGAAATTTATTGATTTTTTCGGCCGCGTATTTTATCGCATCTTCATATTTTTTAAGGTTCAGGCAGCACGAAATAATATTTGTGGCGGTGTCCGCATCGGAGCCGTCGTATTTTTCAGCGGTAAGATAATTTTCAAGGGCTTTGTGGTACTCTTTATCGGCCTGATAGCCGAAAGCGATCTGAAAATAAGTCAGGTGTTTTTGGCCGTCGTCTTTGGCGGCGTCAAGAACTTCAAGAAGGCGTTTATTGCGCGCGCCGTCTTTGCCGGCCGGAATAAGCCGTGCGTGGTAATAAAGGGCTTCCCATGGCGCTTTTTCTTTAAGGTGATTTTTGAGAAAATAATCTTCGAATTCTTCAGCCTGATTTTTAACTGATTTCAAGGCTTTTAACGCGACGCCGGCGGCGTTTTTAAAAAGCGAATAGGCGGTTTGATAATACAGGAGATATTGTTTTTTATCGGGCGTAAAAGAAAGCAGGAGAGTCAGCGCATAGTTATAATTTTTAGAATTAATGCATTTAAGCGCGTCTTTGATAATAATCGCGTTAGCGGCTAATACTGCTTCAGTTTCGGCGTCTTCGCTTAATTTTAAGATCTTGTTAAGCTCGATCAGCAAATTGTTTTCGCTTTCGCTTATTTTTCCGTTTAAGAGCATGCGGTAATAAGCTTCGCGGTAGATGGCAATTTTATATTCGCGTCCGTTTTCGTCTAAATTGCCATCGCCGGAAAAAACATTGCCGTTTTCTTTTATTTCGTTGACGGTTTCGGATAGTACCTGCGAATATTTTTGATCGTTTATTTCAAAAGCGGTTTTAAACTCGCTAAACAGGATTTTTTCGGCGCCGTCTATTTTATTGTCGCTCAATAATTTTTTGAATAAAATTTTTAATAATTCGATTTTATCGATATCTTTACTTTGACCGTTATTTTTAAGATCGTTGTTATGCGTCGTTATATCGTTCATTTTACAGCGGCTCCTTTACCCAGTAGGAAAATTTATTAGAAACGCTTACGAAATAATCGTCTTCGGTTTTCATTTCACGAAAAAGCGGGTCGTATTCAATAATCGTATTTTTGGGAAAGGCCGCGAGGTTTAAATGATCGGCTGCGAGATTGCCTTTGATCTTAAGGTTATTAGCCCCGCTGGAAGATATATTTGGCCCGCTGACAAATGAAATGAGATTTTTGGCCGGGTTGTAAAAAGGATGCAGCGCGACGAGCGAAGCGTTTATATCGAGATTATCGGAAATAATTGCGATGGTTCCCCAGCTTGAATAAAGGCATAAAAGGTCCGTAGGCCCGGCTTTGACTATTTTAGTTCCGATATATATGTGACGGGGTTTAGGCATGGCCGAAGAAGTGTCGGGCGCGACGGTTATGGTGCCGTATCCTTTGTAAACGAAAGGCGCGCCCACTAAATGCAGGTCACTTTTAATAATTACGTTTCCGTGAAGGTTTAAAAGATTTATAGTCGCGCCGCCCGCGATGGATTTAGAAACGCATTTTTTGAAAAACTCAGTTTCGTTTTCGTATATTACGGCGTTTTTGCTTGAGATAACCGGGGTTAATTCTTCGTAGCCGCGCGGCGGCGGGATGAGGGTGGCGACGGCTTCGGGTGCCGCCAGAGGCACTTTAACGGCGGCCGGCACGCCCATGTTATAAGGCCTTACCATTATTTCAGAATTGTAGTTGATATTAGAGCTGCCCGTGAGTGTATGAAACGGCCTGCCGATGGTTTTGCTGTTTTCTTCGCGTATGAGGTTTGCGCCGGTTATATAGATGGCTGATAACTGCGCGTCGGTGAAGATAGTGTCGAGAAAGACCATGAACGCTTTGAAATCGATAGCCGGCAGGTTTTTATTTATGGTGTCGCGAGGAACTGTGTAATAAACTCCTGGCACGACGTAATTAATGTTATAGGTTATATTATCAGGCGGCGGAAGTATTACTTCCATCGCCAGTGTGGCTAAACTTGAATAACGCTGCCAGACGTTGCCTTCGATTAATCCGAACTGCCTCTCGCCGTTCGCGCCGAAAAGGTCGATTCCGCGCCGGGCGGTATCGGTTGAGTGGTTGTAGGTTATAAAAGTATCGCGCGCGATTTTAGAGGCCGACGAAACGTCGGTGGCCGGGGCGTCCTGATTGTTAAGCTGCGCGCAGTTAACCCATTTATAAGCGCTGGAAGGCTTCATTACCGTATCAGCGAATAAGAGCATCGCGCCGAGATAATTTGATGTGTGCGCCCCGAAAACCCAGTCTTCTTTAGCTAAATCTTCGAGGTCGGTCATGTTTTGAAGCGAAGTTTTAGGCTCTGAGTCGGCGTTTGCGGATTTTGATTTCGGGTAGGGCGCCGTGGTGTTTTTACCGTAGGTATATTGCGGGTTAAAGCCGCAGTTCTTTTTTTTGAACAAAAAAATCGTATTGTCGGTAAGCTCGGTCCAGGCGGAATCGGTGAGCGGGTTGTTTGAATCGTGAAACATGCTTCGGTAAAGGGCTTCGAGTTCTTTAGCGGGCATTTTCGGATCGCCGCCGGCTTTGGCCGCGGATTTGGAGTTCGGTCCCCAGATTTTATTGACTGCCCCGCCGTTCGGCCATACTTCGTCCATAAGATCGGTGTCTTTATCGGAGAGGTTTATAATAATTTTTTTATCCGAATCCATGGGGCCGCCGAAAAGTACGCGGCCGGCCGGCAGATTTGCTTCGGGTTGAGAATTGATTTTAAGATAGCGGTCTTTTGGGTTATAACCTTCATGGGAGCCGGGAAGGCTTTTATAGGCCGACGGATAGCCCATATTGCCGCTCGATGAATATTCGCCCCATGAGTCTTTAATAAAGAGCACATAATTGTTTAAAATGGGATTGCGCGCGTGGACTACTTTAAAATCTTTGCGCGCCCGAAGTGAGGCGCCGGTGCTCATATATTCGGCGACGCACTTGAATTCGAGCGAGCCGCATTTTTCGATATCGCGAAAAGACTCGGGATTGCCGCCGAGATCGTAAAATTTATCGACCGCCGTTAAAGTAACGCTTAACTCTTTGATTTTAGCGCCGTGGTCTTTGAGCTGGTCGAGAAGCATTTTGATCTGTATAAGGCCGCGCAGGTCCTGTGTGAGGCCTTCAGACGCGTTTACGCCTTTTCGCAGGCTCGAATACCAGAAGTTTTTAGAGTCGTTGTAATTGACGGAGTTCATTTCGTTGTTGACATGAAGAATAGCCAGTTGGACGGCTGCTTCGGCTAAATCCATCGCGGAGCTGGCGAAAAAAAGTTTGTGCGCCTGGCGCGAGCGCGTCTGCGCGTTATAAATATGCTGAAAAGCGTAGAAGGAGACGAACATTAAAACGATTAAAACCAGGAGCAGTATTGATATACCGCGGCGGTTCCCGAGTATATATAAAAAATGTGATATATTAGCGCGCCGCGCGCCGCGCGTGTTCAACAGGTCGTTTTTCATATTGATATACCGCCAATCGCAATTATTATTTATGATACAGGCCGATCTTTAATCGCCTCTTATATAATTCTAACATAAATGCGATAACTTTTCAATACAATATGAATATAAAACGAGATAATTGAAAGCGAAAGAATCAGAAGAAGTTTAAAGCGAACACCATCAGCGGATAAAGCCTATCCGTGAAAGCGGCCAGTAAATGACCAGCGCTTTGCCTTTTAGAGAAGACTGCGACAGAAAGCCCCAGAAGCGCGAGTCCTGGCTATTGTTGCGATTATCGCCCATTACGAAAAGTTTTCCTTCGGGTACTTTGATTTTACTCTGCGCGGATACGCTTATGCCGGTGATTTTAGCATCGTCGCCTTTTTCTATGTGGGCGTGCATGATCATATCGTCGGCCGCTTTTTCTTTGGTATATTTTTCCTCGTAGAGCTTGTCGTTGATATAAACGTCGCCGTTTTTGATTTCGAGACTGTCGCCCGGAAGGCCGACGACTCTTTTGATGTAATCTTTTGAAGGGTCGTTCGGATATTTGAAAACTATTATATCGCCGCGTTTTATGTCGGTGAAATAGTAAATGAACTTATTGACCAGGATCATATCGCCCGGCAGAAGAGTGTTTTCCATGGAGCCGGAAGGTATGTAAAACGCCTGAATGACGAAGGTGCGAAGAGCGAAAGCCAGTATAAGCGCAAGAATTATCGTTTCGACAACTTCGCGCACCAATGATTTCTCGCTTTCAACTTCGTTCTCTTTTTTTATGACCGGGTTTTCCCGTGAGGTATCGGCTTCGCCTGTATTCATTTTATCCAACCAATCAGTTCGTGATAAGAAGCCGGCGTAAAACCGGCCGATTTACCGGCATATTAATTTTTTTGAATATTAATATGCCGGTATTCGATATTTTTAGGTTTACTTTTTTGCCGCCTGCATCAATTTAGGTTTGCGTTCTTCGATACGGGCCGATTTGCCGAATCTTTCGCGGAGGTAGTAGAGTTTCGCGCGTCTGACTTTACCGTGTTTTACGACGGTAAGTTTTCCGATCATCGGTGAATGGATGAAGAAAGTTCTTTCGATGCCGATGCCGTAGGAAACTTTTCTAACCGTGATGGTTTCGCGGGAGCCGGCGTTTTTTCTGGCTATTACGACGCCTTCGAACGCCTGAAGCCTTTCGCTGTCGTCATCTTCGACTATGCGCACGTCAACGCGGACGGTATCGCCCACGATAAAGCGCGGAACGTCTTTTTTTAAATAGCTTGTCTCGATTGATTTGATTAAGTCCATTTTTTGCCTCCTGGTATTAATGATATTGCTTTTATTTTTTAAATAAATACGTTTTCACCGACCACGCGGTCTATGATAATCGCCGCGGCCGCCCTTACCGATAAGTGGTTGTAATTATGTACTGTAAGCGGTCTTACCGGTTCGAGTATGTAATCGGCTTTAGCTATAACCGCGTCGGCTAAGCCCCAGCCGGTTCCAAATAACAATAAAAAATTAAAATCATGTAATTTTAACATATTTTGCATTGAAATGCAAGTAATATTTCTTAAATCTTGATGAATTTTGGCGTCGGTTACGATTACTGAAGTTTTGCGGCCGGTTTCCCCGGTGATCAAATCGCACACTTCCTCTATGCTTCCAGCTTTTTTAACTAACGCCAGAGCGTCGCTGCGGTCGGAGTTGTATTCAAATCCGAATCCGTTTGACCAGTGGCCGATGATTTTGTTTACGACTTCGAGCTGGCAGACCGGCGGCGCTATCAGATAATAACCGCTTAAATTGTATGTGCGGGCGGTTCTGGCGATATCGTGAATATCCAGATTCGTCATCGAAGTCTGCACGATGCCGCCATCTTTGCTTTTGATCGGATAGTGAACGAGCCCTATATACAGTTTAGCCTTTAAAGCGTCGTTTTCTGGTAATACCGTGTTTTGCGGCCGCGGAGCGCCGTCCGTGTTTATCATGATTGGTCCTCTGATTCGTGATAATTTAAAAAATACTGTTTGAGTATTTTAAAATCGTCTTCGCTAAGCTCTTCCATTTTTAAAAGATCGGGCCTGACTTTCATAGTGTTGATTATCGCCCGGGCGCGCCTGTAGGCCGTAATTTTTTTATGGTCGCCGTTTAGTAAAACTTCGGGAACTTTTTTATTTTCCCATTCCGGCGGCCGCGTGTAATGTGGGCAGTCGAAGAGGGTTTCGCCTCCCGAAAATGAATCTTCTTCTGAAGATTCAGGATTGCCTAACGAGCCTGGTATTTTTCTTACCAGCGCATCGGCCAGAACGGCCGCGGCTGGCTCTCCGCCAGAGAGCACATAATCGCCGACCGATATTTCGAGGTCGAAAAGTTTTCGCGCCCTGTGGTCGATATCTTCGTAATGACCGCAGAAAAGAAGTATATGTTCTTTTCGTGAAAGTTCTTCGACGGACTTTTGTTTTAAAAGCCTGCCCTGCGGGGTAAGGTAAATTGAAACCGGTTTAGCGGCTCCTGATGACAAAGATTTATCGGCCGCAAAATCGAGCGCGCGCTTTACCGGTTCGGGCTTCATAACCATGCCGCACCCGCCGCCGTAGGGATAATCGTCAACCGTGCGGTGCCTGTCGGTGGTAAAATCTCTGAGGTTAATTATGTCAAATTCCACGAGCCCGTTTTTTTGAGCCCGCGCTATTATGCTGCTTGCGAATGGCGTTTCAAAATATTCGGGGAAAAGGGTTATGATGGTGATTTTTATATGAGTCCCTCCATAACCTCGATATATATCGCTCCGCCCGGGATATCGATTTTTTTTATGAACCGCTTTACGAATGGCACGAGCGCCGTTTTTGAGTCGCCGCCTTCAAGTGCTATTTCGATCATATCATTTCCTGAGCCGCTGTAAACGTTTATAACTGAACCTATCAAGTTTTTCGTTTCGTTATCGAAAACCTTTAAGTTTACAAGGTCGAAAGCGTAAAAATCGTCGTCGCCCGTTTTCATGATATCTTTTTTATCGATGTAAATGAATTCGTCGCGAAGCCGTTCGGCGCGCTCGATCGTAAAACCTTCCGCGCCAAGAATAATATAGCGCGGACTAAATTTAACTGAAACGACGGAGCATTTAACCGCTCCGTCATTTTCGTTAAATAAAAAAAAATCTTTCAGGTCCGAAAACCTTTCTTCAATAAAGTCAGTCAGCGGCAATACTTTGAATTCGCCGTGGACCCCGTGGGGTTTTATTATACGGCCGATCGCCACAAGATTTGAGTTATCGGGCATTTATATCATACAACTACTTTACTGTAAAACTTCAAGGATCACTTTTTTGTTATCCTTGTTCATCGAAGAGCGTAACAGCGTTCTGATAGCGTTTATGGTGCGGCCGTGCTTTCCGATTATCTTGCCGACGTCTTCAGCGGCCACTTTAACTTCGTACATTAAAGTTTTTTCGCCTGAAATTTCTTTTATTTCAATCTGATCGGTTTTATCGACTAAAGATTTTATAATAAGGCTGATCAATTCTTTCATTGTGCGTTAACCTCCAACAAAAATGTTAATTCGAAAATTATTTTGTAAATTTTGTTTTAGTCAAACTAAAATAAATAATACCCTTTCAGGCGCCAAAACTAAAATATCGAAACCGAAATACCAAATAATCAAACTTTAACTTAAATATATAAATATAATTAAGCTAAAGTTTTATATCGGTATTTATTTTTTCATATACGCTTTTATTGCTCAGTTTACGCTTTCGCTTTTTTTGAAGCCTCGACTTTTTCTTCGTGGAATTCTTTTAATATTCCAAGAGGTTTAACGAGACCTTTAACCGTGTCTGACATTTGAGCGCCGGTTCTGAGCCATTTCATTAAATTTTCTTTATTGATTTCAAGCTTATGAGGAACCGTTATCGGATTGTAAAAACCGAGTTCTTCAATGAACCTGCCGTCGCGGCGGCAACGTGAATCCGCTGCTACCATTCTGTAGAAAGGTCTTTTGTGCGAACCCATTCTTTTAAGTCTGATTACTACTGCCATTTGTTCACCTCCTTGATCGTGTATTTTATTTTATTTTTTGTTAAATTAATAATTTATTCAACTACTAATTTATTTGTTTATTTATTGATTGACCTATTTATTAATTTACAGGTTTGCTTATAGTCTTTTTGATTATTTAAATAATAATTACTTAAAAAAAGGCATTTTTCCGCCGCCTAACTTGCCGAACATTCCTGACATTTTACCCATCTGCTTCATCATTTTGCGTGTCTGTTCGAATTGTTTCAACAGCTTGTTCACGTCGGAAACTTCGCGCCCCGAGCCAGCCGCGATTCGCTTGCGGCGCGAGCCGTCGATAATAGAGGGCAGCTTGCGCTCCTGCTTTGTCATAGAGCGGATTATAGCTTTTATGTGCTCTATTTCTTTTTCGTCGATCTTTACGTCTTTAAGCTGCGGCATCGATGAGAAACCGGGGATCATTCCAAGCAACTGATCGAGCGGCCCCATTTTCTGGACCTGTTCTATCTGCGATAAAAAATCTTCGAATGTAAAAGAGGCGTCGCGAAGATTTTTTTCGAGTTCTTTCATCTTTTCGACGTCCATATTCGACTGCGCCTTTTCGATGAGCGACATAATATCGCCCATGCCGAGTATCCGCGAAGCCATGCGTTCGGGGTGGAACGCTTCGAGCGCGTCGAGTTTTTCGCCTACGCCCACGAGTTTAATGGGCTTTTGAGTTATGTGGCGTATGGATAATGCAGCGCCGCCCCTGGCGTCGCCGTCGAGCTTGGTCATTATAAAACCCGTGACCGGAAGCGTGTCGTTGAATTGCTTGGCTATATTGACCGCGTCCTGGCCGGTCATGGCGTCAACTACCAGAAGAATTTCTTCGGGCGGTATAGCCGCGGTTATATCTTTGAGTTCTTTCATCAATTCTTCGTCTATGTGGAGGCGGCCGGCCGTATCGACTATGACTACGTCGCATGCGTCGATCATGGCTTTATCGTGGGCGTTTTTTACTATTTCAACCGGCGATACCTGATTTCCCATTGAAAAAACAGGTATATTAAGCTGTGCTCCGATTACTTCGAGCTGCTTTATAGCGGCGGGCCTGTAAATATCGGCGGCTACCAGCATCGGCTTATGGCCTTTTTTGCGAAGATAAGCCGCTAATTTTCCGCAGGAAGTGGTTTTGCCCGAGCCCTGAAGGCCGCACAGCATTATAAAGTGAGGCGATTTGCCGCCGAGCGAAATACGCGTTTCTTTGCTGCCGACGATTTCGATAAGGGCGTCGTGGACTATTTTAATGACCTGCTGGGCCGGAGTGAGCGAATTTAATACTTCCTGTCCGACGGCTTTTTCTTTAACGCTGTCTATGAAGGATTTAACGACTTTGAAATGGACGTCGGCCTCCAGCAGGGCCAGTTTTACCTCTTTGAGGGCGTCCTGAATGTTCTGCTCGGTAAGCCGTCCTTTGCCGCGCAGTGAATTGAATATATTTTGCAGTTTATCGCTCAGATTTTGAAACATACATACTCCGGAATTAAGGCGTTTTTTTAACACTTAATTATACTTTAATTCGGTAAAATTGTCAAGAGGTTATTTAAATTGGGGTGTGCGAAATAAAAATATAT
>DIVV01000116.1 GCA_002423385.1 bacterium UBP16_UBA6123 | reverse complement strand
GGGGGAAAAGAGAGGGCCATTGGTCCTTTCTTTTCCCCCATCGCGGTCTTGCGGTGCCTTACGGTTCCTTACGGCGCCAATATGCGGTGTGGTTTTGTAAATAAAAGGCGCAATTAATAAAATAAAAAGCAGGTTAATTAAATCAATCGATTTAAAATACGATTAAAATTTGACGAGATTAAAATTAATCTGTAAAATTAATCTTGACTTTATTATCGGGTTTTTGTAAGATAGTGGGGCTAAGATAGAGTATATTATTTGACGGGAAATGTGATAACGGTATTTTATTAATAGCCGTTTATTAAAGTAGGTTAATCGTATAAATCACAATTGGTAAGGTAAATGAAATATAATAAAAACTTAATATTCACTAAATACTTGACGGTATTTATTTTTATAATAACGATAACGGCGGCCGTCTTTATTTCGGGTTTCGTTTGTTATTTATCAGCGCAGCAGGGGGTTTTAAATGAAACGGCCGGCGCGGTTCCGTCTGAAGTTTACAAGGCGCCCGGCAAAAAAGCAGCGGTTAAAAAAAATGTGGTGCGCCTGGATAAGCCGGCCGGTATTTTTATGGCAGGCTGCGTGTTTATGCCTAAAAAATATCATTTTACGCCTTTTGAAGCGGCTTATCATTTCAGTTTACGTTTTAAAAAAAATTATAGCGTTACCGGGGTTTTAACTAACGTCAATGCGATACCGCTTATTAATGAGTTCGATGAAATATTCGAACCGGCGCCAGGCAAAATCACTATGTTGCATGCCGACACATGTGAAACCGTTTTAATCGATACTGACGGTTTTTTTTCGTTTCATATTCAGGAAGTTGTTTCGGGCGGCGAAAAAACATTCAAATATACTAATATTGCCGGAATATCTTATGAAAGCGTGGAAGTTAAACTCGATAAAAATAAAAATTATTTAATCAGGCTATTCGTCCATGATAATAATACGGTTAAAATTTTAACGGCTCCTGCTGCCGGGCGTTTGAGTGTGGCAGTGCCGGAAAATTTTAAGCGCGGCGTTTTAGAACAGACGGATAAATTAATTAAAAAATCAAAAAAAATAACTTCAATCACAGGCAGGGTTGAAAGTTTTGGAATAGCATTAAAAGATATTAACTTTGATGGAAATAAAAAAGAACTCGATAAAAAAAATAAGCCTGAAAAAATTAAATTAATTTTACTGCCCGATAAAAAAGAAACTACACCTGATAAAAGCGGATATTTTAAATTCGGCGGCAATTTAACCGCGGGCAGGCGTCAAATAATAGCTTCTGCCGCGGGTGGATTTGAAAAAACAACCGAAATAAAAATTAATAAATACGATTACGGATTCAGTCGTGACGGCGTTTTAATTAAATTTAATTCAGCCCCGGTTATTTCGAATTTAACACTAAGCGGTAATTCTAACGATATAACGGTATCTTTCGATCTTTTCGACGAAGACAGCGACGAGTGCGTCCTGTTTTTTCGTTATTCGACTGATAACGGCAAAAGCTATAAAACTTCTGAAAATATAATAGGCGTGGCATCCACTCCCGGCTTTTTCGGTCTGAACGGTTTTCGGCGTAAATTAATATGGCGTTCCCGCGAAGACATATCTGATAATCCGGCCGGCGTTATAATTGAAATTATCGCTTTAGATGGCCGAAGTCAAAGTTTTCCCGTTTATTCGCGGCCGTTTTCACTTAGAAACAATAACCGTCCCGCGTTTTCTAACGTTATAATATCGGGCGCCTCCGATGAAATTTCGATTAATTACGATCTTTCGGATATAGACAACAACACCTGTTCGGTATCGATGTACTATTCTGAAAATAACGGCCTGAATTTCATTAAAACTGAAAGCATATCAGGAGATATCAACTATGTTACCCCTATGGCGTCAAAAAAGATAATATGGCGTTCCCGCGATAATATTAAAAACGACAGTCATAATCTCGTTATAAAACTTATAGCTTTTGACGGCGTGGAGGAGTCGCAGCATTATATATCGCCGGCCGTGTCGGTATTTAATAATTTTTCGCGGCCTGAAATTGAAATTAAAGAAGTAAAAGGCGATTCCAACGAGATAATAATAGGCTACAGCCTTTGCGACAGCGATGAAAACTCCTGTCTTGTAGAAATGAGTTATTCGCTCGATTCGAAAAAGTTTATGCGTTCTATTTCGGCTTCCGGCGATATTAGCGGCGTTAAGCCTGGAGCGTATCGAAATATAAAATGGAATTCGAGAAACGACCTTAAGTTAGATTCGAAAAATTTATATATCGAGCTTACCGCCTTTGACGGCACCGGTTATGGCAATAAATCGGTTTACGGCCCGTTAGAGTTGAATAACAACCGCCCGCCGAATGTTACGAATATATATCCGGCCGATGTTTCCGGCGAGATTGTAATTTATTACGATTTAATAGATGAAGAATCGGATACCTGTTCGGTGGATTTTTATTATTCAATCGATAACGGCGTCACTTTTAATAATAACGCTAATATTACCGGCGAAATTAGCAATGTAAGATCTGGAGTGAGACGCTTTATTAAATGGAAAACCCGGCCCGAATTAAACGGCGATTATGACGGCGTTAAAGTTAAGATAGCGGCCGCGCAGTATGCGGGCAAATATGGTAAATACTGTATTAGTCCGCCTTTTTCAATCAGGAATAACCGCGCGCCGGGAGCGGCCGACATATTTTGCGGCGGCGGATCGGATGAAATAGAAGTTAAATTCAATTTAATCGACGCGGATAACCATGACTGCACGGTAGAAGTTTATTATTCGCTCGACGAAGGCGTTAATTTTATTAAAACCGACAATATAATAATCGATGAAAAACCTCTCAAGCCGGGCCGCTCTAAAACGTTGCGCTGGCTTTCACATCGCGATTTTCATACCAGCGAAGGCAAAGTTAAACTTAAAATCATACCTTTCGATATTTACGCCAGAGGCTATGAAGCCGTGAGCGGTCTTTTCGTCGTGGGCAACAATGAGACGCCCGTCATTTCAAATATAGTAACCAGCGGTGAAAGTGGGAATATATCAATATCTTATGATTTATACGATTTTGAAGGTAATACCTGTGAAGTTAAGTTATGGTATTTAACTCCCGATGCGCTCGAATTCGTTAAAAGCGTTAACATATCGGGCGATTGTCGGTATGTAAAGCCTGGCGCGGCTCGTAAGATAATATGGAATTCCACGCTCGATTTCACGCTCGATTATAACGAAGTAATAATAAAACTGACGGCTGACGACGGAAATCTTAAAAGTGCCGGTTCAATTTCACCTGCCTTTAAAGTATTTAATAACCGGCCGCCGGAAATTTCAGATATATCGGTGAGTTCGGGTTATGGCGATATATCGGTAAGTTATAATATATCCGACGATGACGGCGACGACTGCGCGCTCGAGTTTCAGTATTCAATAGACGGCGGAGTTAAATTTAATAAAACTAAAAATATATCGGGCGGTTTAAAGCGGATCAAGCCGGGCGGCGCGCCTGAAATTATCAAATGGTCGTCCGCTAGCGATTTTTTAAGCGAATATAACGATGTTTTCATTAAACTAACCGCCTTCGACAAATCCGGCGCAGGTAAACAAATAGTTTACGGGCCGTTTACTGTCGATAATAAAGAGCTGCCTTCTGTTTCTGATGTAAGGGTTAAAAGAGATGAAAATGATAATTATGTGATCAATTATGATCTTAAAGCGTATAATGGTAATTTATGCACGATTGAAGTTTATTATTCATTAGACGGTGAAACTTTTAACGAAGCCGATCGTGCGACGGATATCAGAGGCGAGGTCGTTAACGTAAAATCGGGCGTTAATAAAAAGATAATATGGGACCCGTCGGCTGATTTAATGATGGATTCTAAATTATATTTGAAATTATCTCCGATAGATAATAAATCACGCGGCGGCGCATGTATTTCCGCGCCTTTTAAAATAAATACGGCCCTGAGAGAAGTTAAGTTAATGCCGGAGGTATGGCCGCGCGAAGGTCATACGCATTTATGCAATAACGGGAAGATGTTTATAATAGGCGGCTGGGCGGGTAGTCCTAATTATTACAACGACGTTACAATGGTCGAATGTGATACGTTGAGCGGAAGTTCTGAAGTATTTATATCGCCGAACCATTATTCGAGCGTCCGTCATTCTCATTCAGGCGCGGTTTATGACGATAAATTATGGGTGATCGGCGGTTTTTTCAATAAAGCAAAAAATGACGCGTGGTATTCAGCGGACGGCACTACCTGGGTTGAAATTACCAAAAACGAGACTGAGAGCGTTAAATTCACGATGCGCGATTCTCATGCGAGCGTTGTTTTCGATGACGGCTTCGGCGATAAATTATTCGTCATAGGCGGTTTCAGCAGCGGATATAAAAACGACGTGTGGTGTTCGGTTACGGGCGCGCAATGGACCTGTATAACGGGCGAGGCTTCATTTTCACCGCGCGTCGGCCATGGCGCGGCCGTATTTAAAAATTATATTTATTTAATAGGCGGCTATGACGGCGCCGGGTATAAAAATGACGTGTGGCGCTCTCCTGACGGCATCAGGTGGGAAAAGATATCCGGTGCGGCCGGTTTTGATCCGCGGCGCGGCCATGCGCTCGTAGCTTTTAAGGATAAATTATGGGTAATCGGCGGTTACGGCGAAAACGAAAAATATTATAACGATATATGGTGTTCATCCGATGGCTCATCCTGGCACCGTATTAGAACTTCTTTTTCTGAAAGCGGCGGCTTCAGCCCGCGGCGCGGCCATTCAGCAGTGGTTTATAAAGATAAACTCTGGATATTCGGTGGTTACGGCGGAACCAGCTATATGGGTGATTTGTGGCGCAGCAAGTAATATCATTATGTTATGATCATATCCCATTCACTTAAGTACCGATTAAATCGCCACATAAACGTACATCCCGCCTCAAAACGCGCTCCCGGCAACGCTAATTCGCCCAAAATCCGGCGATCTGGCACATTAAAAACACCCTAATTCTGCCAAATTTAGCCAAATTTCATTTTCCGCCAAATTGCGTATAAACAAACACTAATGTACACTAAACATAACAACAGGCTCCCAAATAGTACCAGGCGTGTTGTACAAGTCAAGTACGGATTTTTTCCTGCCGAAAGAGGGACTCAACATAGTATAATCGGCGATAGGCGCAAGACCGCGGCGAAGCTTCGGGACACGCTTCGCGCGTCGCCTATCTAACGATTATACAAAATTTCGCTGCCGCGGCCGTGCCCCGGCGCAGCTCCGGCGGCTCGCGCAGCTCGCACGCCTCCCCCGGAGTTATGTTCTCTATTTCAAAAAACCACCGGTCGCGAGCATCGCCACCCGTCTTCCAAAATCATATATCACACACAATTTCCATTCAAAAGAGGTTAACAAGTTTAACCTCTACTCAACTAACACAACAGTTTTACTCCTGTTAACGACAAAAAATAAATTGACAACCTACGACTTTTAAGTTATGATTGAGAGCATAATATTTTTTTATTCCAAATTAAGGAGCGTTATTTTGAAAACACCTTATTTATCTGCAATTCCAAAATTTCTACTGTTAATTATAGCTTCCCTGCTTTTCGGCTTTAACCAAACGGCCCACGCTGAAGGGCTTTCTGGGTTAAAAGAGTCCTTAAATAAAGGAAAAGAGGTATAAAATGAAATACAAGCAGTTTGTTTTGTGTAGCTTCATATTTATTATTACGATTATAGGTATTGTTTATTCTGTGAGTGCGGCTAACAATTTAAGAGCCTTGCATGATAAATACAAAGCCAGTTACAATAATTTCATGAAAGCCCTTAAAGAAGGGGCCAACCAGGAACAAATGGATCTGCTTTCGGCGCAGTGTAAAACTGATTATGCTGAATATCAAAAAGAATTGAAATTCTCAAACTTGGCCACACCGGGTAATTCTCAAATTAAAAACGTAACCGGCAATTCAGTTCCAGAAGAAAAGGAAGATAAAAATCAATTAAGAGCCATTGAGTCTGGTATTGTGAAAAAACCAACAGATACTTGCGAAACCTTATTAATGGTGCAAAAAAATGTTACAATTATGGTAAACGGCAAAAATCGAACAGTAGGAATTCCCTATCTTAACCCGGAATTTATTAAAAAACATCCTCCAATCATCCAGCCTGAAAACACTGGCAATATAGTTTTAGCACGCATAGGAGGAAAGAAAAAAGGCAGTAAATATTATGAAGTTCCGGTTTCTTATGAACAGTTAGGTTATCCGCTCGATTCAAATGACGAAATACGCTGTGAAGGTGAAAAGAAAGTGTATGAGCTATATCAACTTGTTACAAAAGTAAATAGCGACACGTTCGGTGATCTTATTAACAATATTTATGGCGTCGGATTCGAAATAATGGAAAAATATGGCAAATATCCTGATATATGCGCAGCAGCTCAGTTATATATTAATGACGCGACGATAAAATATTGTAAAAGCAGCGGATATTTTGAGCATCTCACCTCGACCACTTCGGCTTATTTCGAATATTCTCAACTAGCATCACAATACTCGCATTTAAAGGATTCTAACAAAGCGGTTGAGGCAATTATTAATATTTGCGAAGATCGCAAGAACGAAATCCAGGCAAACAACAAAAGACTTGTTGATGAGAACGTTCAATGGATGAAATATATCGTTCAAGATAAAAAAGAACTCGATAAACTAATGTCTCCTTCTTATGTTTATTATGGCAAACCCGATGAGCAAGTTTTAAAAAACCATGCTGAAAATATTAAACGTTTATGCAATTCTATCTGTCAGCGTTATAACTTGATTTATCTAAACTACATGCGAATAAACGACAAAAATTCAGCAGACAAAATATTGAAAATCGAAAAAATTGGCAATGAATATGTAATTAGCGGAGATTTGTATAAGGCTTATTGTATTTCTTACGAAAAAAAGTTGAAATACGAATATACCGTGTGTTTGCCCAACCGAGATTGCCCGGATTATCAAACAATAACCGGCGAAGAAACCGTTAAATTATTTAGAGATGCCGATTGTTTTTTAGACATAGTCAACTTCATTAAAGGTGAGCAAACACTTGATAAACTTGATGAAATAGAATCGGATGGGCGCAGCCGTAATGAAAGGCGCACGCTTGATATGTGCGATTACATCAATGATTTCAAACCTTCAAGCGGTTCTGCCGAAAATAATGAAGCAAAAGAAGAAATTACCGACGAACAATTAGCTCGACGCAAGAAATATGCTTATGCATTTGGTGAAACCGAAGGATATGAACGTTTCGATTTTTACAAGCGAAAACCTTACATAAAAGAGATGTATATTACCAGAAATGAAGATGTGCGATTATCAACATATGAAATATTTCTTCCGCATGAATATTTAACCTTAAGGTTAAAACCTGATGTCAGTGATTATCAAAATCAACATGCGCCGGATTATGCGTTTAGATGTAAGGTATATACAGTTAAACAAACTTTCGATGGAACTGACGTCCCGCCATCAACGCCGCCCGGCCCTTCTCTTCCGTCTGCCACCGCATTGAAAGGGAAAGCAGAACCGGAAGTTGACAGGTATAAATATGTAACAATATTGCCTGATAATTTGATTTATGGATTTTACGGCAAATTTCAGATAAATGAATCTGATTTGGATGAAGTTCCTCAATTAAAATCAAATAAAGTTAAGCATACAAACTTGACATTCAATAGTAAAGATGCTTTAAGAGAAAGTGTATGTGTAATTCATAATACATACAATGAAGAGAACGATTTAATAAATTTATACCTCCAAAATCCTTTTTTCAATAATATTACGAATATTTACGATAGAAATATATTAGGTTTTTATAATAATTATTTCAATGATACATCAAATTTAGTGTTTTCATCTATCACTAAACAAGATATAATAAGTGCTGGTGTTCAACGATTTTTTGTAAAATATGAATGTCGCGGGGTGTTAATACGTCAATATATTGTACACAACCAAGCCGACTGGGTGATAATTGATTCTCATGGTGATCCAGATTCTACGCAGAATGGTGCTATAGTGATTGTTAAACCTAAAGATTCGTCACATGATAAAAAAGTTTTTTCTGTTGATCCGTGGGATTTAGTTGACAAAATAAACACGACCGAAGCTAAATCACTGTATAATGAAGATGTTGATGTATTGATTTTACTGGCATGCGTAACGCTTCCATGGGTTGATGGTGAACCAACTTCTAATAACCCCGAAGATTTTATATATTCAAAAGGTTGGCATAAAGTTTTGCCTAACGGTATTGTTCTTGGTTTTCGACGTACAACTCACGATACACTAAATAGATCAATAAGGTATATACTCAATCACGAACTGGGCAAAATATCTAACATGGATAAAGAACAAACTAGAAAATGGCTGCGTAATTTCTGGAAAAAAACAAACGAAAAGTTGTATGTTGATTATCTCAATCATAAGAGGATTACGATTACTGTAATCGAGCAAGGCGAAAAAGTTGAAAAAATAATTGATAATCCCAAAATGTTGGCTATTGGCGCTGCTGTTTTGGATGTAAAAGAACATATAGCTTATGACGAAAAAGAAGTTATAGTAACAAAAGATAAATACGGATATGCCATCGGATGTAAATTTAAAGAAGTTATTAAATACTTCAAAAATTAGGAGGATATGCAGTGATAAAAGATACATTTATTGCTTTATTGTTGCTTTTTATAATATTTGGATTTTCATGTTCAGCCTATGCTGAAAATTCTAATGAACACGAAATTCTTTTAAAAGATAAATACATAAAGTATTATAACATAATAAATTCAGTAGAATATACTTCGGATTTCGACCGACATAATAATATTCATGTTGCGGTAGAGTTGCTTGAAGAAGTTTTAAAACATTATCCACGTACCCGTACCTCCAGCCTAATGCTTGATATGATTTCTGGTAATATTTCGTGGGGCAATGATCCAATTATGCGTGAGCGATATTTTAAAATGAAGGAACAATATTTAAGCAATTTAAATGATCCCAACACCCATACTGCTGAAAAATTAATATTTATGGTAATTGCAGCACATATAGATTTAGAACTTAATGCAGATGATCGTGAGTATATAAATATTTCCGATAAATGTAATAGAGGTCTTATAAATATGAAAGACAACTGCATTAATGAAGATTATGCAGCTTTAGCACTAATTGAAGTTAGTAAAATAGATAGATTTAAATACTTAGAAGAATTTAAAGGAAAATATCCAACCCATCCGTTAATTCCTGTTGTTGAATCGTTGCTTATAAATCAGAAGTTTTACGAAAATAATGATTATTATGAAAATATTCAAGCTGCAGAAAAAGAACACGAAAAATATAAAGATATCATTTTACCGGGTGGAATTTCTGAAGAAATTGGCATGTATCATTACTATGTTTCAATATATTATTTGATGAATGAAAAAGAAAAAATGTTACAATATTATAATTTAATAAAAGAAAAAGCTCCAGATTACTACATGTTATCAGAGTTAAAAAAACTAGTAGGAAATACGGAACTTCCAACATTAAACATAAAAAAATAATTTAATATATTGCATTAAAATATGGGAGCTTAAATTATTTCATCTTGGAATTAACCCCGGCCCCCTTCTGTCCTGCCTTAAACCAAGCCCGCCGCCGCCTCGCCATCCCTGGCGCTAACGGCGCCACCTAACTGCCGGGCCGTTCTGTCTAAATGCGCGGGCGCTTGCTTGCAGCTCGCACTGCCCGCCCTAAGTGGACCGTTCACGATCCTTTAAAACCCATGAAAATGAAAATTTTTGAATGCATAAAACGCATTTTAAGGGGCTTTCGATTCACCGGACGAGTTATAACGGACATTCGAGTGTAAAATAT
>DIVV01000014.1:20791-32328 GCA_002423385.1 bacterium UBP16_UBA6123 | reverse complement strand
CGCGGTCTTAACGGTCTTAACAGTCTTAACAGTCTTATAGCAATCTTAAAAACAACCGGCTAAATTAATAAAAGATAGCGGATGATTGTAAAGTAAAATAAAAACTTGACAATATTAGAATTATATGATATTATTTAAAACGAATATACAATTTCTTTATATAGAATATTGTAATTTAGAATGTAGCGATATATCAGTTATAATCATTAATTATCAGCGGAGGTATTATTAAGATGGCAGATTTTAAAAAAACGGATTTTATTAAAGTTAGTAATTGCTTAAAAGCGATAGCTCATCCTATCAGAATTCAAATAATCGAGCACCTCAGAAAAAAAGAAATGAACGTGACCGAGCTTATAAAGGCCACGAAAGTTAAACAGGCCAATCTTTCACAGCATCTTTCGCAGCTTCGCGGAAAAGAAATAGTCAATACCAGAAAAGAAGGAAATGTCGTTTTCTATTCGCTTAAAAAACTCGAAGTTACCGAAATTATAGATCTTATGAGAAAGTATGTCTGCAAATCAAAGTAAAAACAGCGGGTTCGCTAAATACCTTAAATACATACCTTCAAAATCTCTGTCGCTTGAATTTATCAAATCAAACGATGGAGATTTTTTTAAGGCGGCAGGCGAGCGGCTGATCTTTAAACTACTCGACGGCGCGCTCGAAAATTGCAGACGCGCCCTGCTGGCGGGCGTTTATTCAGAAGAATCTCTATCGCGCGATTTTTTATGCATTACCGTATGGCGCGAGTTAAAAAGCGATTACGATAAAAAACTCGAATCGGCGCTGAGTCTTGTGAATGTGATAAACGCGACGGGCATCGCCATACATACCAACCTGGGGCGCGCGCCGGCAGGGCGGCAGTTCGCGCATTTTGACAGCGGGCGGTATTCCAATCTCGAATTCGACCTCGAAACGGGAATGCGCGGCAGGCGCGACGATCATTTAAAAGGACTTTTAACTTCGATAACCGGCGCCGAAGACGCTATATGCGTAAATAACAACGCGGCGGCCGTGCTGCTTATATCCTCGGCGCTCGCTGCGGGCGGCGATATTATCGTCAGGCGCTCTGAATCGGTTGAAATAGGCGAAGGATTCAGAATCAACGAAATGATCAAAGCGGGCGGCGCGCGCGTTATAGATACCGGCGCGACCAATTCATGCAATCTTTCCGATTACCAGAAAGATATCACGCCAGAATGCAGGATTGCGGCGCGTATTCATACTTCTAACTATCGCGTTCGCGGTTATGTCAAAAGCCTCGATGATAAAGAATTTCTCGATTTCTGCCGCGAATATGGAATTATTTCTTACTACGATCTCGGCTCGGGACTTTTGAACCATGAAATACTTACCTGTAAAGAACTCGCGGCCGGCGAGGCCGAAGTCAACGGCCTTATATCCGCCGGATTCGATCTGGTGAGTTTTTCATGCGATAAATTATTAGGCTCTTCGCAGGCTGGCATTATCTGCGGAAAAAAAGAATTGATAAACGTTTTACGAAAACATCAGCTATACAGGGCGCTGCGGGTTTCAAAAGATACGATAGCGGCACTTCAGGCGGCGTTTGCAGTTTATTTATATTCCGATTACGCCAAAAACATTCCGGTAGTTAAAATGCTCGATGAAAGCTATGAAACAATAGGCGCCAGATGCCTTTTACTGTTTTCTATAATTCAGAAGCTCGATTCTTATAAAACGGCCGCGGTTGAAAATAAAATAGTTAAATTTGAAATCGCCGCCGCGCATGCTGCCGCCGGAGGCGGCACTACCCCCGAAAAAAAAATATCCAACCCGGCAATCCACATAAAATTAGGCGAAGACGCGCCTAAAAATGCGACACTCGAATATGTCGCGCGGGAGATGCGCATGTCGAAACAGCGCGTGGTAGGCTATATCGACTCAGATTCTTATATTTTGAATTTAAGAACGGTATTCGACGACGAGATCGAAATGATCGCGAAGGCTGTAGACTCTCTTCTGCAGAGTATGATTAAAATTCAATCCTATTAAATTCCTATTTAACTTCGATTTTAATAATTCGACGCGATAAAAATTCGCGGCGACGAGCTCTGGCTGAACGGATCTTCCGCGCCGCAGCGGTTAAACAGGGCTATAATGATTATCAATAAAAATGTTATCGCAACGTAATAATAATAGTTTTTCATGCTTTCTCCTTTCATACCGCAAGACTCGCTTCCACGGCTCTTATAGCATCAGATGCGGCGCTGGTGATGCCGCCTGTGTAACCCGAGCCCTCTCCTATCGGGTACAGATTTTTTATATTCGACGATTCATATCTTTCGCCGCGGACTATCCTTACAGCGGAGGATGTCCGCGTTTCCGGCCCGAGCAGTATGGCGTGATCGGAAACGAACAGGGGGCAGTCGGCTTTCCATTTGTTGAACGCGGCAAGAAGCATGCTGCCGACGAATTCGGGGAAAATATAGTTCATATCGACTGGAGCCGCGCCCATTTTAAATGAATTTGCATTCAGGACGGATGAAACTCTGCCGAGCATAAAATCCGTAAGATTCTGCGCGGGAACTATCCAGTCGGAGCCGCCGGCGATGAACGCTTTTCTTTCGATTTCCTTTTGAAACTCTACGCCGGCGAGCGGGCCGGACGAACCGTAATCGGCGGTGCGGCAGCTCACCACTATCGCCGCGTTCGAAAAATTCGAAGCGCGGGCGGAATAACTCATTCCGTTAATGGCCAGCATACCGTGTTCTGACGAAGCGTTGACGATCTCGCCGCCCGGGCACATGCAGAAAGTATAAACGCCGCGGCCTATGGCGCGGTCGGTGTAGTTGAAAGAATACGTAGCGGCGGCTACAGCCGGAAAGTCGTTACATTTATTGCCATAGCGTATTAAATTGATTATCTTCACCGGATGTTCGATGCGCACACCTATTGAAATCGGCTTTTGTTCGAGCATTACGCCTTTTCGGCATATCATTTCAAGCGTATCGCGGGCAGAATTGCCGATCGCCAGATATATCAGTGAAGAGTGATATTCGACGGCGCCGTTAATTATGACGCCTGAAATTTCGCCGTTCGATATTATCATATCCGTCATTTTCGAACCGTAAAAAATTTCACCGCCGCGCTCTAATATGTAATCTCTAATATTTTTAACGATTTTGCACAGAACATCCGTTCCCAGGTGTGGTTTAGCTGAATAACCAATCGCGGGCGGCGCGCCGAATTTAATAAAAGTCTGCAAAACGCGCGAGGCGTATCCAGAATTATTAACTCTGGAAAAAAGTTTACCGTCAGAATAAGAACCGGCGCCGCCCTCGCCGAACTGAATATTCGATTCAGTGTCCAGCACGCTTTTTTCGATAAAATTTCGGATATCGACCGAGCGTTCTTCTATTTTTTTGCCTCTTTCGAATATCAGAGGCTTGATGCCGTAGTCGATGAGTTCGAGCGCGGCGAACATTCCGGCCGGGCCGAATCCTATTATAATGGGGCGGTCTTTGACGGTTTTGGGTTCACGCTTCCGTTTTACTTCTTCGGTATAAGCCGGAAATTCTTCGAAACCGGCGATATTGCCGATGCCGGCGACCGCCGCCGCTATCGAGACTTTATGATAAAAAGCCGATTCACAACTGAAATCAAGCGATTTATTAAGTATTTCAATAAATTCAATCCTGCTTCGGCAAATACCGAGCTTTGCCGCCGCGGCCTTTATATATTCATCCACGCAGTCTTTTTCGAAAGGTATCAAAAGGCCGCTTATTATAATCTTAGTTAAATTTTGCATCGGTCCATTATAACATACTTTAAACCCTTTTAATATAAAATAACGGATAAATGGTAAATAATGTATATATGGTAAATAACGGATAAACAATATAAGCGAAAATAAAAATAAAAAGCATAAGTAATTGAAAAAATCGGCAAAAAAAGGTATTATTATGTGCGGAGCAGTTTAGAATCTGCCGGTCTGAAAACGCCGCTGATCAAATAAAACGGCGAATTCACCCAGGCGGTTTTATTCAGGCCGGCAGATACTGGCGGAGTAAGTAAGTGGCGGAGTAAATCTGATTGAATACATTAAAAATAATCCGGGCCGGAGAGTACCGGAAATATCGAAAATCATGGGAATTCCTCTCGACACCGTTGAGAAAAGGATGAGAAGGAGATATAATGAAAAAAGCCCTTATAACAATAATTGTTCTCATCGCGGTATGTATCGCTTATCCATATTTAAAGTTTATGCTTTTAAGCGATGAAGGCAAAATTTCGCAAAAAATAAAAGACGCCATTCACAGCGCGGAGGTATCGAGCGCCAACGGCGTCGCCGGCATACTATCCGAAGATTTCACCGCCGAAGAATTAGATAAGAATAACTTCAAACTTTTACTGTTATCGCTTTTCAAGTCTTATAAAAAACCGGCCATAGAGACCATTAATTTAAAAATAACGCTCGCTGAGGGTAAGAAAGAAGCGCTGGCAGAATATCGCGGCAAGGTGACGGCGACGCCGGAAAACTCATCCACGGCGCAATCCCGTGTGCTTGAATTCAAATTCTACTTCAAAAAATACGATAAAGGCGGCTGGCTGATCTATAAATACGAAGAAGTAATGTGAGCCGGGCGGAGCGGGCTTGAATCGGTCAACCCGCCCGCGGTTAAAAAAATGGGCGGCCGGAAAGTTAAAAATCGATCGATTAATTGAATTTATTATTAAGACCAGAGGATGATGCCAAATGCAAAAATTAAATAAAATACTGCCGTTGATCTTTGTTTTTGTGATAATGGCCTGCGGATATTCGATTTGCGGGGCGGCGCCCCTGGACGGCCAGCGATGGAAAGAACACTATATCAACGATATAATGCCTTACTGGACCGATAAAAGCGCTCTCGGCGAACCCGTCGGCAATTTTCCGTCGAGGCGCGACATGAACGGAAAGGCGGCCGGCGACGCCAGATATACCAGAATGATAGCGCGGCAGGTTTACACCTACCTTATTGGATTTAACCTTACCGGCGATGAAAAACTTCTCGAATACGCCGTGGCAGGCATAAATTGGATGCTTTGCAAAGCGAAGGACCCGGGTAAAGGGTATTTCGCAAAACTGGACGGCAGGGGCCGGCCCGCGCTGAAATTATCCAGGTCGGCCCAGGACCAGGCCTATGTGATGCTCGCTTTCGTGTCGTTTTTTTACATAACGCGTGACCACACGGCGAAAAAAGAGCTCGATGAGAATATCGACCTTTTATTCAACGGAGTTTTCTGGGATACGAAGGAAAATATCATCATCGACGCCAGGTCAGGCGATCTTGCGAGGGCGGTGGAATTTGAAAATCCGGGGCGCGATATAGTCACCATTTTAGATCAGGCTAACGCTTATTTACTGCTATACGTCAATAATCTCGAAGGAACCGACCGTGATATCAACTTGAAATATTTAAAGAAATGCGGCGACATCCTGGCCGAAAAGTTTTTCAAGGACGGAATATTCTGGGACACCGACAGGAACAGAAAAAATTATAACGCGAAACATCTCGACGCCGGCCATGTCCTTAAAACTTACTGGATGCTTTATGAGATAGCCCGCGTGTGGAAGGCTGAACATAAAGAAGAACTTTACAAAGAAATACTGGACGCTTATCTCGTCGATATTCTAATCGCGGCATATTCGGATAAATACGGTATATGGGGAAAGAAAATCAAAAATTCGTATAAGAATATTATATGCGCCAACCCCGACTGGTGGATGCAGATAGAATGTAATCAACTGGCGGCGCGGATTTTACATAAAGATAAGAGGATTCCGGCCATACTTGAAAAAACCACGGAATTCTGGTTTGAATCCGATTTCATCGATAAAACGCGAAAGATACGCGGCATAAGGGAATCCGTCAAACTCGACGGTTCGTTTATGAAAAACCTCGACAAACTTACTTCGAAAGCGCATGAGTGGAAAAACGGCTATCACGAAAGCGAACAGGCTATAATGTTATATCTGTTGCTGAACTCATTTAATAATAAGCCGTCAACGCTCTATTACGCGGCAAAAGCGGACAAAGTTAAAGATTTTACCGCAAAACCCTACGTTTTTAATGGAAAAGTAATATCTTTAAAAGAAGACGGCTATATTATGAATAAAAAATATATCAGGTTAAAAGCCGTATTTGAAGATATAAATTAACGCGGAACGCCGTTTTTGCGTTTTAAATTACATTAAACCAATTTGATTTAATGTAACCTAACCTAACCTGAGTTAAACTAATTTGGTCTGAAATAAACTGATTTAATTCAACCCGATCCAATCGCGGAGGTAATTTATGGCAAAAATGACAAGGCGCGAGTTCATTAAATTGATGGGCGGCCTTATAGCCGGAGCGGCGATTTCTCCACTGGGTGGCCTCCCGCTTTTCGCCGCAGGCGAAACTATCCCTGAAAAAACCCTCGGAAAGACCGGCGCGCGAGTTTCGATCATCGGCCTCGGCGGCTTCAATATAAGCCTGCAGGACTTTACCGACGCCTCTGCGGCTGATTTCGTAAAATTCGCCGTAGATAACGGCATAAATTTCATGGACAACGCCCGCGCGTATAATGACGGCCTGGCCGAAAGACGCATGGGCCTCGGCCTTAAGGGCGGCTACCGCGAAAAGGTATTTTTAATGACCAAAATCTGCGATCACTCGCGCTCCGCGAAAGAATCGATTAAAAGTCTCGAAGAAAGCCTCCGGGCGCTTCAAACCGATTTCATCGACCTTTTCATGTTTCATGAGATAAATTACGCCTCAGATATCGGCGCCGTGCGTTCAAGCGGCGTTCTGGACGCTCTTTTGAAGGCGTGCGAGCAGGGAAAGATAAGATTCATAGGATTTAGCGGACATAAAAGCCCGAAGCTCCACCTTGAAATGATAAATTGCGGCTTCGACTGGGACGCCGTAATGCTTCCACTCGGCATTATGGACTATCATAAAGATTCATTCACCCGAACCGTGCTGCCGGTGCTTTTAAAAAAGAATATCGGCGCCATAGGCTTTAAATCGATGGGCGGCTTCATGTCGGGCGTCCCTGAAAAAACGGGAATATCGTATAAAGACTGCCTCCGCTATTCGCTCTCACAGCACGCCGCGACGGTGGTCGTCGGAATGAACAACATGACGCATCTGCGGGAGAATATCGCGACCTGCCGCTCGTTTATCCCAATGGCGGAGGATGAGCGGAACGCTCTGATATCTAAATCGTCTAAATTCGCCAACGATCCGGGAATGGAAAGATATAAAAACACCACCGATTACGACAACGCCGCCGGCAAAAAACTGCACGGAATAAAATGAGCGTTAAGTACAGATTTATAAACAAATGTAATATTTAACCGTAAGTTTATTATTTATTTTTTTCGGTTCAACCATTTTTTCATTAAACGATCGAACGCCTTTCTTATTTACCGAAATCGTACCATCTGATTTTACCATTTACAACGCCGAAAAGGACTATCTTTATTGAGGTTGATTGTCTGTTATTTGTTCGGTAGTGAATCCTGTTTTTTCAATTAACTTTTCTAAAGGATAACCGTCGCGGTAGAGTTCGCGCGCTAATTCGAGTTTGCCTTTGACTACGCCTTTAATCTCGCCTTTAATCTCGCCTTCAACCTTGCCTTTGTTAAAATAATCTTCTTCAATTGTGGCTATGGTCGATATGGCTTGCGCGCGCGCTTCCATCATATAGCGCAGTTCCGAATCGGCATTCACCTTTTTCATCTCATCAAAAGCCATAATAAGTCCCTCCTCGCTTCGTAATTCTTCGGGTAATTCTTTATCGACGTTATATAAAATATCGCCGAATTTAAGCACATGAAGCCATTTTTCGAATCTCGTCCGCAGGGAATGAGGTTTTTCTATTTTAAATTTTGTCATTTCGACGAAATGCAGTTCGAAATCATTGGTCAATAGCGCTTTTGATTTTTCATTGAACATTTTATAAATGTTATGTATTTCGGCTTCTTCTTTAAAAAGCTCAAAATTAACGATTGATATGCCGATCGTCTTCTGCAATTTCGAATATTGTTCGCCGTCTTTTATCTGCGACGAATACAGTTTAGAAATATAATAAAGCGATCGTTCGATAAATTTGCTGTGAGTCAATAATTGTACTTCGATCGTAAAAAGCGCTCCGGTTTCATCTTTTGCCCTGACATCCACTATCGATAATTTGTCGCCCGAAAATTCCTTTAGATTAAATGGATTTAAAATTTCGATGACGATGATTTTATTATCTTTTGGCCTGTCAAGCAGTGCGTTTAATAAATAAGACAAAAGCTGCGCGTTTTGAACGCGTCCGAAAACGTATTTAAAAACAAAATCATATAAAAAACCATAAATTTTTTGATGCATGTTAACTCTCAGTCGTTTGAGTTTACGCTTCTTTATTATTCATAGCCGTCTATTTACGGATCGTAAATAAAACGTCACACTCTAATTTCCCTATGCTTACCATTATACACGATTTACATTTTTTTTTCAAGTATGCCAAAAAAATGTTTTTTTGAAACTATAAAACCTGAATTCCCATCAATTTCGTCTTATTCAAATTTGATTGAAATGGTTGAAATAGGGTATCAATAAAGTTGGTTTTATCAGAAATGAACTTTATTTAAACAAATCAAGTGATACCGGTAAAACATTATGTAAACAGGCTGATATTGACATTGTTAATGTATAAAATATAATTGAAAATAAAATATTAAACCGCATTATTTTATTTTTAAAATAATAGCCCCATACACATGGAAATATGAATATAAATATTATTGTAACAGTAACGGGTGTGAATGCGATGCTGTCCAAAAAATTTAGTGGTATAAATAATTTATTAAGCCCAATGTCTGAAAATATTGGTCCCGTTAAATTACTATAATATTCAATAAAAACAATCCATAACGATGATAATATTGTGCTGATTAATAATGCGACGATTATTGTCTTGAAAAAGTTGGTTTTATTGCAAAATTTAAAGAAAATCAACAATAATAATACACAGATTATTATATCTAATATAAATGTTGCTTTTAATTGAAAAGTTAGATAATTATTATCAATTTCATCTTTAAAATCATTAACCGTATCATAAATATTATAATAAAAACTGTTTGAATAAATATGTTGATAAATATTTATATATGATAGAACAAAAAAAGCAATGATAAAAAGCAAAATAATATATCTGGATAAGTTGGATCTTACGTTAGTTTGATTTTTATTTACGAATTTTGAATCAACATTCAATATAAAAGAAAATATAATAAAAGAAAATATTGTTAAAAAATTAAATAATCCGAAAAAGAAAAATTTAGTTTTAGAAGGGCCGTTATCATTGAAAATAAGCATGCCCGATAGCATACTCGAAAAACCTGATAATATTATAAAAAGTAACGAAACAACAATTGTGTAATAATCATTAATAAAATGAGCGAAATAAGGCGCTAAGGGTGTTTCAGGATTTATCCATAAATCATTTACAAAGTTTTTTGAAGGCGAGTTGATTGTTAATAAAGTATATTTAAAATCATCAATTTTTGGTTTATTAAAGAAAAATCCGGAAAATTCAGCAGAAGGTTCATAGGGAGCGTTCATAAATCTATATGAAATGGTTGAATATTTCGATATTTCTTTATAAAAATTGGAATTAACGTAACCTGCTATATAAATGTAAGTCGGAATCACAAGATCGTCATAGATTGAAGTTAATTTTAATGGATAATAAATTTGTTCTGTTTTAAAAGATATGTAAACACTTAAAGGATTTGTTTTATCGTATGAATTTTCAAAAAAATCATTTTGATCTTTTTTTATCAATGATTTCATTCTGTAGTATTCATTAATATCAGATATATATGTCACTACAAAACAATATTCATTATCTATATATTTGTTAATTATTTCCGACATTTTTAGCGGTAATTTAATTTTTTTTTCTAAAAGAAAATATTGTATTGCTTCAAAGTTTTTTGCAGTAATTAATTCAGATGTTAGTCCGGTTTTTCCTGCTTTTTGATGTGTGACAACTCCGTTTCCGCCAGAGTTTGTTAAATATAACAGAATGTTCCTTAATTGAATAAGAGGAATTGCTGTCAATTGGCTCTTATAAAAATAATCTAAAAAATATAGATTTTCATAATGAATATATTCTAAAATTGAACCGTGTAATTCGGGATACCCGTTGTTAATATTGATTTTAGCATTTTCCGGTTTAGACGGTATTGGAAAAATCCAAAAAGCCTTTTCTCCGGTGAGGTTAGTATTGAAATCGACTGATAATACCATGTTTTGGATATTGTTTTCAAAATTAATAAAGCAAATTTGATCTTTTTCATTAAAAAGTTTCCATTCTAAACCATCGTAGGTTGCAATACAACCGTCTGCCAGACACGGTAACATTGAAAATAGTATAAACAAAGTGCTATATAGTAATATTTTAATTAAATTGCCCATAGTTTTTTATAATAGCATAATTTTTTATTAAAGTAAAACATTTTTTTGGCCCTTCTAATCAATCTTTTGATGGCCGGCATGAGTGAGGATATGAAATTATTCGAATTGTCGAAAAAAGATAATTGAATCAACCGGAATTTAGCGGGAGATGTTTGCAAAATCATAAATCGAATTTAGCCGGGGAATCAGCACCCGGTAAAAAAACTACCATGCCGCGCCGGTTTTATGGTAAATTGGTTTAATAATTCACTAAGAATATGACGGGTATAAAAGCGCATATTTAAGGTTCAAGGGATCTGATTTTACCATTTACAATCGCTGAAACAGTATGCCGACGGGTTATGAGCGGCAAATTGAAAATTCAGGCGGGCCTTATCGATATGCTTAACCCAAGAGAATTTACAAGGCTCATCAAATTTGAAAAGCGCGGGTTTCCCTTTTCGGACAGCATGCGGTACATATTTTCACGGTTGAGATTGGCCTTTCTGGCGATTTTGCTCATTCCCTGCGCCTCTACGACATTTTTCAGGGCCGTAAGAAACGCCGCTTCATCGTTTTCCTCGAGCGCCGCGTTGAGATATTCCGTCGCAAATTCGATGTCTTTCAATTGATCCAATAAAAATTTATGATAATCTTTTATTTGAGTTTTTTTCATAATATATCGCTCCTTGTGAGGTTTTTCCAATATTCATGAGCTTTTTTAATGTCTTTACTTTGCGTTGATTTATCTCCGCCGCATAGCAGAATAATTATAACATCGCCTGTCCGGCCGAAATAAACGCGATAGCCCGGGCCGTAATTGATCTTAAGTTCGGAAAGTCCTTCGCCGATCGCCTCACAATTTCCAAAATTGCCTGATTTCATGCGGTCTATTTTTACGGCGATTTTAGCTTTAACTTTTTTATCGCGTAATTCTTCAAACCATTCCGTAAAAGGCTCTCTGCCATCGGGCGATGTATAGTATTTTATTTCTTTGCAATTTTTCATACTAATGATATTGTAGCATATAAACTACAAAATTGCAAGATGATAATAATTTCATGCGGCTGTATTTCAACGCTTCAAGCCCGCGCA
>DIVV01000014.1:0-20604 GCA_002423385.1 bacterium UBP16_UBA6123 | reverse complement strand
GCGGCGGACAGATGTTCGGACTGGTCGCCTACAAGGGCGAAAAGGGATTCGCCGGTTATAAAAGTATACTCGCCGGCGATTTCGATAAAAACCCGATGGACGCGCTTTACGTGCAGGACTGCTACATGATATCGTTCGAGGACCGCGAGATGCTATACAAGCGGGACCTCGAACTGATAAAAACGCTCGGACTCAAATTCAGGGGCCACAACGCGTATCCGCAGTTCCAGGATTACGCCTCGGGCATGGCGCCCGCCGGCATCGAAAAAGCCGAAACCATAGAGCTTCTTACGCTTATTCTCGAACAGGCGGTTCAGGTCTCGCGGCTGTTCGAGAGCGGTGAAATAAAGCCGGAAGGCGGCCGGGCGTCACTCAAAGATAAATGCCTGACGCGCGTTCTGGAAACCGTCGATGGAAAGCCCGTGTGGAATAATATATGGACGGAACCGCCGCGCTATATCGAACCGGCGCCCGAACGCATACTGGATGACGCCGTTGCGGCGCGGCTCGCGGAGTTGAAAAAAACCGTCAAACGCCGCTTTCACAGACTCGAGCTGGGCTTTTGCTTCATGCCCGCCAGGATAGGCCCCGAAGGCGGTCCGCAGTTCCATCCGTTCATCTGCCTTATGGTTGACGGCGGCTCGGGCGCGGTTATGGGCGTCGGAATGCCTGAAGAACCGGGAAAGCGCTATACGCCGTTTTATAAGACGATCGCCGAAGTGTTTAAAAAAGTTGGCGCTTTGCCGGATGAAATTTTAGTCGGAAACGACGAGGCGTTCGAGGCGATGAAGCGGTTTGCTTCAATTATAGGAGCTAAATTAAAAATTGCTAAAAAAATGCCGGGAGTAGAGGCCGCCCGCGAGTCGTTAGAAGAGTTTATGACGAGCGGACGACGTTGAATAACTGTTCAGAATCGCATTATAAAAAAGGAGAGCCAATATGTCAGCGAAGATCGGAAGGAACGAACCGTGCCCGTGCGGCAGCGGAGCCAAGTTTAAGAAATGCTGTATCGATAAAGTTGAAGCTTTAGGACAGTCAGCGGCGTTGGCGGAAAACGCCGGAAAAAAAGAATCGTTCGCGGACGGCGCGCGCGGAGCTTCGCCTTTTACGGACAAACTTTCCGGCTCCGGCCGGAGTGCAGGTCCCGGAAAGTTCCGCGGCTTCGACGATGACCAATATTTTTATGACGATGACGACGACTACGATGACGATGATATAGCGGAGGAAGACGACGACGAAGCCGAAGAAACCGAAGACGCTGAAAAGTCCGGGAAGAACGATAAATTCCGTTTGTGGACGAAGGACTTTCGGGCGAAAACCCCGGAGGAACTTTTCGCGGAACTTAACGCCCTGGGCCTGCCTGTAACGAGGGAAATCCTGACTGCGGACGCGGCGCGGCACGATTCGACGATCACGATGAGTTCGGAGTGGGAGCAGAGATACCGGCGGATGGAAACCGCCGAAGAAGAAGAGTCCGTATGGGGGGCCTCACGGGTGCTGTGGGAAAAGCTGAATCCGGCCGGAACGCCATGCCTCGAAAGCGCGTTCGATGAAATAACTGAAGGATACGGACTGTGGGAGTGCGATGGCGACGACGACGGCGCGCTCGAGCGCTGGTTCGCCGCCTGGGATATGTTGAAAGCGTCGCTGGGCCGCATAAGCCGCACTTACGACGAGATAGACCGGCAGGTCGCAACTCCCGAAGGCGGTCTCGATGAATGGGCCGAAGATATTTGCTGCCTGCTATCCGACCTGACCGAAGAGCGCGGCGGCGATGAATACGAAACGCGCCGGAAAAAATTTATTACCGAGTTCGTCGCGGCGTTTAGCGATTTTCCGGCTGAGGTCGCCGTCAGCCTTAAATGCGAGCCGGCTGAAAGATTCTTTGAAGACGGAAAGCCGGCGGAGGCCGACGCAGTCATGGAAGCAGTCGCGGCCGAATATCCCTGCTGCCACATGGTTTACGAACGGTGGGCCGCGGCATACTCGGGCCGGCTGTTCGACAAAGACAACACGCTGCCGCCCGATCTGCAAAAGGCGCGGCGCATAGCCGAACGCGGCATCGCCGTTGAAAATATAGACAACCGCCTCGAACTGCTGAATACCGTGAGGGAAATCAACAGCCAGCTTTTAAAAACTGGACGGCTCGAAGGCGCTGAGTTAGAGGCGGCGCGCGCGGCGGCCGAGTTCGAGAAAAAATATAAGCGCGCTTCGCTGGAAGAAAAACTGAATATGCTCGACGAGCTGTGCGCCGGAAATGCGTTGAGGAGTTTTGAACGGTTCGTGGAGCCCGTGCATTTTTATGAAATACTGGTGTGGGAGCTGGCCGACGCGGGAATGATCGACAGGGCGCTCGGCCTGGCGGCTCTGCTCGAATTAAGGCAGCCGGAACTGTTTAAATATCACTTCGCGACCTTCGAGTATCTTCGCGCTGTGGTGAAACTTTCCGGCGGCGACTCAGAAAGCGCGGGGCGCACGATCGAACGATTAATGAACGATGAGCCGCCCTGCTATGAATATATTCCGCTTATCGCGAAGGCCGCGGCCGCTGGCGGAATGGAAAATGCCGTTACCGCACAGTGCCTTGCCGCGGCGCGGAATTATTTCAGGTATGAAAGCCACCGCGGCCGCAAAGACGATCCCGGCGGCGATCTTAAATTTCTTGCCGCTGCCGTTATTTTCGAAGAGGCATTTTCGAAAGTCGAAGCCGGCGAAAGTATCGATGAAAAAGATCTCGAACTTAAACTATTCATGGCCGGCTGGCCAGGCTCTTCGACGGCGGCGGCGAAATGTTTCGTCGAAGAGATCGCAAGCGGCCGCCAGCCTGCGCGGCTCGATAAAAATGCGCTCGGAAGAACCGGATTCCAGGAATTTTCCGATACGCTTTTGCGGATGTCGTTGCAGTATTTCAAGCGCATGCGCGTAGAAAAAGGCCGCGGGTTTGTGTTTTCGAGCATCGTATGGGGGTTCGTCGTCGATTTTCTAATGGGGCGCGCCGCAAAGGAACACCGGATGCCTGATCTGGAAAAATATTTCAAGTTCAACAAATACGAGCTCAAGGACTTCGCGCTCGATAGATGCCGCCCGTTCGGCGATGAAAAAGATAAGCTGATCGACACCGCGGCCGGCCTTAAGTTAATGAAGACCGTTTACGAGTTCCTGTGTGAAGCCGGTACGGTCGATGAGCAGACCTGCGCTAACGCCTGCGCCGCCGCCGAGTGGACGCTCGCAAAACTGCTGGCAAGATACAAAAAACGCGCCTGGCAGCTCGGATTCGTTGAAAGGCTTTGACGGAGCTTTCGTTCGCGAATCCGCTCCGGCGGCTGAATGTCGGCGCTTCGAGGCCGCGAATGCGGCCTCGAACTAACCAAAAAAAAAAGAAAATTAAGACGACGCGCAGGCTTTTCAATGTTTAATAAAGTAAAATTTGAAAGTTAAAGTTAACGTGAAATTAACATAAAATTATTAACGTAAAGATATTAACGTAAAGTTAACGTGAAATTATTTGCAAAAATATTAATTTTATTGTATAATTGGCGCGTTAATGGCAGTGATAATCGAAACGAAATGAAGATAGAATGATATCGTATAAGTTCTCAAATGAAAGAGTTTTTTAAAACGGAAATTAAGCGCTGGATATCGTCGGCCGATATTTATCTTTTCGGCTCGCGTACAGACGACTCTAAAAAAGGCGGCGATATCGATCTTCTGATTTTATCTGAACAAAAGGTCGATTTTGATATTAAAACTAAGATAAAAATTAACTTTTATAAAAAATTCGGCGAACAAAAAATTGATCTTGTTTTTTTCAATAAAAACGACGATGCCGCTTTTAAAAAACTTGCGCTTATGGAGGCGGTCAAATTATGAGCGATTATAATAAATTATATCAGCGCTAAGATCGGAGTTTAAGCGCGGCCGGGCGGAAGCGGCTTTCCGCGTTGCGTTTATAAAGCCGCGACCGGGCGTCGGCACAACGAAGAACAAAGTATGAACGCGAAAATACGATAGAAATAATCGTTTTTAAATCGTTATTTATAAGTTTTAATAAACTTTTACTTGATCTTCGAAAAACCTTCGGGTTTGAATAATAGCGCATCGCCGAGGCCGCCGTATGCAATGGCGAATTCGGCATGGTCGCCGGCCGCGTGTATAACTTCGGCGCTTATTACAAGCGAGTCTTTGGTAAAGTAAAAAGCGGCGGCCGGGTCTTTGAAGCGGTTCAATAATTCTTTTTTATCGAAACCGGCGATAATATCGTTAAGCGCGCCGGCAGCCCGCAGATCGAGGTCTTCGCCGCGCGGGACATATTCGCCTTTCAGGAATTTTTCGACAAGGGTTTCATCCACGGTTACCGCGTCGCTTAATTTGAGCATTTTGACGGCGTTAAGGTCTATATTAGCCGCGCATATAATATCTACCGGATGGGCCGCGTTTTTAACGTTGGCAAATACCGAATATTTAACGCTGAATATATTGGAACCGTTATATTCTACGGTGAAATTTCCTTCCATTTCAACGTCTTTCAATTCTTCGGCGAACGGGCTCTTTATCGCCAGCGCGTGCTCTTTAATCAGATTGTTTATCTTCGACATTTTAGCGGCGTCGTCCATGCCGGATATCTGAGGATAGTTTATTTTAATGAGCTTATCGGCATGCGTCGCGGTCTTGAATTCAAGGCCGGAAGCCTTCGCGGGATCGATTTTTACGGCGGTCGAAACTTCGGCCGTCATCTCCGGCCCGCCGCTTTCGGCGGCAGAGGCGAACGGTAATGCCGGCGTCATAATAAAAATAGACATTAATAAAGCGCAAGTTAATTTTTTCATTTTTTATCCTCCATTTAGAATTTTTCAAAACATAGGCAATATAACATATTACGGGTTAAAAAGCAAATAATTCAATACCTGTTGTCAATACCCTTATAGTATCTGTTATAACGTTCTTTACGATACTGTTCTTTACGATACTGTCCATTACAATACTGCGCGTTATAATACTTGACAAAATTAAGGACCGGGGTTATAATTCAATAATAATATATGTTGCTTCAGGCGATGCGTCTTATATAAAATTATGAATTTGATTTGTACGAGCGCAGCGGAGAATAATGTCAAGTTATTCAAATCTTTTTTGAAAGCTCAATTTACAGTTTCAAATATGTCGAATAAAAGTTATTTTTTATTATTTTAATGACAGGGAGAAAAAATATGAACGCGAAAATCGGCAGAAACGACCCCTGCCCGTGCGGCAGCGGGCTTAAATTTAAAAAATGCTGTATCGATAAACCTGAATTATTAGAACAGCCGACGGCTCCGGTTAATAAAAACGAATTAAAGACCGACGATTTGCGCGCTCCTTTACCGACGCTATCCGAATTATTCGGCGGCGTAAAAGTTGGCGGCGAGTCTGATTCCAATATATTAAAAGCCTTCAATAATGATGATGATAAACTTTACCGTAATGATTATGATGATTATGACGAGGATTACGACGATAACGATAACGAGAGTGAGAGCGATGATGATGACGATTGCGCCAGCCTCGATTATCTCAGGCTGGCGGAATCCTTTCGGGCGAAAACATCGGAGGAGCTTTTTGCGAAACTCAACGCCCTGGGCCTGCCCATAACGCGTGAAATTCTGGCTGCGGATGCGGCGCGGTACGATTCAGCGTACATTATGGGCTCTGATTGGGGGCAAAGATACCATATAATAGAAACCGCGAGAGAAGAGGCCGTCGTATGGGAAGCCGCCCGCGTGTTGTGGGAAAAATTGGATCCGGCCGGAACGCCCTGCCTTGAGACCGCTTTAGATGAAATATCTGAAGGATACGCATTATGGGAGTGCGACTGCGACAATGACGGCGCGCTTGAACGTTGGTTCGCCGCCTGGGAAATGTTGAAAGCGTCTTTGAGCCGCATAAGCCGCACTTTCGACGAGATAGACGATCATATAACAACTCCCGAAGGCGGCCTCAGAGAATGGGGCAAAGATGTATGCAGCCTTCTGATTGACCTGGCCGAAGAGCGCGGCGGCGATGAATACGAAACGCGGCGCAAAAAGTTCATTACCGAGTTCGTCGCGGCGTTTCGCGACTTTCCGGTCGCAATCGCCGTCAACCTTAAATGCGAACCGGCCGAAAGACTATTCAAAAAAGGAAAAGCGGCGGAGGCCGACGCCATATTCGAATCGCTGGAGGCCGAATATCCTCACTGTTACATGGTTTATGAACGCCGGGCCGCCGCGTATGCGGGCAAAATGTTCATCGAGGACAACTCGCTGCCGCCCGATCTCGAAAAGGCACAGCACATAATCGAGCGCGGCATCGCCGTTGAGAATATAGACAAGCGATTCGTGCTCTTAATCATCCTCAGAGAAATCAATCGCCAGCTTTTTAATGCCGGCCGGCTCGAAGGCTCGAATTTAGAGGCTGCGCTGGCGGTAGACGAGTTTGTGAAAAAATACAAGCGCGCGCCGCTGAAAGAAAAACTGAATATGCTCGACGAGTTATGCATCGGAAATGCGTTGAGAAGTTTTGAACGATTCGTGGAGCCCGTACACTATTACGAAACATTGGCGTTGGAGCTGGCCGACGAAGGAATGATAGGCAGGGCGCTCGGCCTCGCGGCGCTGCTCGAATTAAGACAGCCGGAGCTTTTTAAATATCACTTCGCGGCGTTCGAGTACCTTAACGCTATGGAGAAACTGGCCGGCGGCGACGCCAAAAGCGCGAGACGCTCGATTGAACGATTACTAAATTACTATTCGTCCAACTACGAATATATCTTGCTGATCGCAAAAGCCGCGGCCGCCGGCGGAATGGAAACCGCCGTTGAGGATCAGTGTCTTACGGCGGCGCATCGATTTTATCTGTACGAAGGCGGCAGCCATAAAAATTCTTTAAGCGACGATTTCAAATTTCTCGCGGCGTCTATTATTTTCGGAAAGGCCTATGCAAAGTATGAGGCCGGCGAAGGTATCGACGAAAAAGAGCTCGGCAACAAACTGTTCATGACCGGCTGGCCCGGCTCGCCGTCGGCTACGGCTAAACACTTCGTCGAGGAGATTACCGGCACTTGCAGGCCGTCGACACTCAGCAAAAATTCGCTCTGGAATACTAAAATATCAGAGTTCATCGATGCGCTTTTCAGAATGTCGTTGCAGTATTCCAGGCGCATGAAAGTGGAAAAAGGGCACGGATTTATGTTTTCAAATAACGTGTGGAGTTTTGTCATCAATTTTCTAATGCGGCGCGCCACTATAGGACACAGGCAGCCCGATCCGGATAAATTTTTCAAATTCAATAAATACGATCTCAAAGACTTCGCGTTCGATAGATGCCGGCCTTTCGGCGATGAAAAAGACAATCTGCCCGAGACCGCGGCCAGTCTTAAGCTGATGAATACCGTGTACGAATTTTTGCGCGACGCCGGTACGGTTGACGACGAAACCTGCCGTAGCGCCGGCGACGCCGCCGGATGGGCGCTTTCGAAAGTGCTCGCGAGATATCAAAAACGCGCGTGGCAGCTTGAATTCGTCGAAAGGCTTTGACGCGGCGCGAAAGATCTTTAATCACCGCAAAATTATGTTATAATAATAATCGGAATCGAAAATGTAAATGTAAATGGTCATAGTTATGGTTATGGTTATGGTCATAAGAGTTTTGAAATGGAGGCCTTTTAAATGCAGCATGTGCGGATATACAAAGTGATCGCGGTCCCTGAGATTCAGTTCGATGAATATCTTCAAAAAGAGATCATAGCGCGCGGCTGGAAAATAATTTCCGTTTCGCCATACTCGTTCAAAAAATCTCACATGACCGTTAAGATCGAGCAGCCGCCGGGCGAAGGCCTTAACTCCTTCGGATATTCTTCGTTCGATCTATCCGTAGATTCATGGCTTATAGTTTATGACGACGGCGAGTGAAATAACCGGTCTGAACGGCCGCGATACCCGGGCAGTGTGATAAATGAAAAATAACCCTCCTCTTTTTTTAAATACTATTCCTCTGAATGCCGTAGCTGATTCGTATTTTCTTGTATTCGACGAAGATAAACTGCTGGTGAATAAGAATGTCAGCGGTTTTAGATTCGTTCGGTTTTCCGATATTTCAACGGCCTTAAATGGCGTGAAAACCGGAACGCTCCATTTTATAGGCAATGAAAATGGCTTTAATTATTATTGCTTTCGGGCGCAAATCGCTTTTAAAATAGAAACGCCCGGATTCGAATTCTGCGATCTGAGAAGTTTGATAAATTTTTTTGACGCCGCCGAATTCAGGCTGGCTTCTATTGCCTCGCAGGTCTTATACTGGGACGAATCCACGAAATTCTGCGGAGAGTGCGGAGCTAAAACTAAATATTTAGAAACCGAACGCGCTAAAATATGCAAGAAATGCTCCCGCAGCTTCTATCCCGTCGTAACCCCGGCTATAATCGTAGCCGTAATGAACGAAGGTAAAATACTGCTCGCGCATAATAAAAAATTCGCCGGCGGCGTTTACAGCCTGATAGCAGGATTCGTAGATCCCGGCGAAAGCCTTGAAGAGTGTGTCCGGCGCGAAGTTATGGAAGAAACCGGCGTTACGGTTGCGGGCGTTAAATATTTAAAAAGCCAGCCGTGGCCATTTCCGAGTTCGCTTATGGTAGGATTCAGCGCGCAATATCTTGGCGGCGAAATAAAGCCTGACGGGGTCGAGATAGCTCACGCCGCGTGGTTCGGCCGCGAAGACCTTCCGCCGTTGCCCCGTCCCGGAAGCCTTTCAAGAAATATTATCGACGTTTTAATGTCAGAATAAAGTAAATAAGCGGCGCGGTTATTTTTCCAATGTTGAGAATGTTGTCGCATAGTAATCAGAAAATATCATAGACAGAAAGGGCGTCCAGAGCGATCTTTTTACGCAACTCGACGAGGCGATGATCTTCGTCAAGCGCCATCTTAGCGTTCGCAGCGATATCGTCGGTTTCGACCGAATAGACACTTATGAACTTCCGCTTGAGGCCCTGCGCGAGGCTATAACCAACGCTATCGTCCACCGCGATTATTCAATGACCGGAACGAGTCTGATGGCAGTTGGAAAATCATTACAGATCAGGGATAACTTAATAATGTCACCGGAAACCCGAGTCATATCAAGCAGGGTGAAAGAAAGAGATATCTATATTAAGGTCACCGATCCGGGTATCATATGCGCCAACCTTCCACTATCCTTCCACCGAAAAATAAAAAGACCGCAGAACCTTCGTTCTACGGTCTTTTTGCTTTATGCGGAGAGCGGGACTTGAACCCGCATGGCGTGAGCCATACGCCCCTCAAACGTACGTGTCTGCCAGTTCCACCATCTCCGCGTTTAAGATTGCTATTATTATATCACAGCAAATTAAATTTGTAAAGATTTTTTTTATTTTTTTCAACTTTTTTTTCAACTTTTTTTGCTTTATTAGCTTTTCAGTTTTTTTTGAAACTTCATAAACATGAGTATGTTAAGTATTATTGAATTTTTAAAAGCCTGTCGATTTCGGATTTCACTTCTGTGCCGCTTACCTGTGCAGTGCCGCGTTTCATCACTTTAACGCCGCCGGCTATATTAGCCAGTTCGACTGCAAGGGCGGGATCATTCATTTTTTTAGCGGGCGAAAGTCCGGCTGCCAGCATAGCGGCCACAGTATCGCCTGCGCCGGTTACGTCTGCAATCTCGTCACGCCGGGTTACGGCTATTTCATTAAGCGCGCCGGATTCGTCTAAAAAAGCCATACCGGCGGATCCGCGCGTTATCAGCATTGTTTTATTTCCGGTCATTTCAATTAATTTACGGCCGCATTCAATAAGCGATTTTTTATCTTTAATTTTAACGCCCGACGCTTCGAACGCCTCAGATTCATTGGGCGTCGCGGTATAAGCGCCCTTGAAATCGAACAGGCGATGGCGCGAATCGACGATGACCAATATTTCCCTTTTGTTATATTCAGAACTAAGAATATTTTGAAGCCCCGCGCAGAAATAATCGGTGAACAGGCCGCAGTTATAATCGGAAATAAGGACCGAATCGACGAATTTAATAACTTTATTGAAATCGGCGAGTATTTTATCGGCGGTTTTATCAGATACCGGCCGGTCGCCGCCTTTATCTATGCGGATGACCTGCTGCAGAGTCGTATGAAACGCGCCGGACATTATTCTGGTTTTAACGCAGGTTCTGTATTCGTCACCGCGCGTTATATATTCGGTATTTATTCCATTTTTATTATAAAACTCTACGACGGCGTCCGCTTCACGGCTTTTATCGGCCGCGCCTATCGAGTAAACTTCAGCGCCGAGCGCCGCCGCGTTAGCCGCCGCATTGCCCGCGCCGCCCGGCGTAGTCTTAGAGCTTTCATGTCTTAATATAAGAACGGGCGCCTCGCGCGATATGCGCTCGCAGCCGCCGGTTATATATTCATCCGCTATAATATCGCCTACCACGGCGACTTTAACTTTTTTAAGCGCGCTGAGCACTTTATAGTATTGCGCTTCGCGCCCTTTTTTAATTTTAAATAAATTTTTTTCGTTATCGGCTGACATAAAATTTTCCTTCTATTTATCGTTTTTACGATATTTGTTATCCGCTACTTGTTATTTAATATTTTTTATATATTATTTTTCTTCTGTTTTATGATTTTCTATCATTATCCATCTTTTTTCCTATTATTTTCTATAATTGTGTTACTGGCGAATAATCAATATTTAACGCCGTATTTAAGGGGGTTATCCAATCCGATATCATGGCCGCTCTGCGCGGCGCCCTTCATCGGTGAAAGAATTTCAAGAGTAAAATCCGCATAATTCGGAGTTTTAAAATCGGGCATCACATATTTAGGATGCGACGATATGGAATTTACTCCCGCAGTGCAGCCCGAATAAAAAATCGAGGACGAAGTATAACCCGGCATATTATAAGCGTTGTTAAAATCAGGTTTGAATTCGCCGGTAGCCGCCCCGAGGTTTCTAACACCGACTTTATTATTAATTAAAGCGTTATTTAATACCATATCGAGCGATTCGTTCTGGCAGACCACGCCGGCGTTCTCACATTCGGCTATAATATTATGATCGATAACCGCCATGCCCGATTCAATAAAAACGCCGATACCGCTGGTAAATCCTAAAACGCAGTTATAAATATGCGGATTCGGAACGCTTTTAGAATAAATAGCCGCCGAATCCGAAATTCCCTGTCCGACGTCGTTGATCTGGCAGAAGCGCACTGGTACGCTCGAGCCTTCGGTAATAATGCCATAATTAAGCGTATGTGAGATCTGGAGGTTTTCGAGTATGGCGTTCGTGTTTTTAAGATAGATGCCGATGCTCGAATGCATTATTTTACAATATTTAAGCGTATTATTCGAGCCGCCCGAAGCGCTTTCAAAGCGTATGCCGCCCCAGTCGCCCGCATTGTTATAACGCTCGTTGGATATGAATAAAATAGGGTTAACCGCGTCGCCCTCGGCTTTAAGAGTGCCTTTAACTATAATTTCGGATTTCTGAGTGAAGCCGCCGCCCGCCTGCATATCATGGGCCGACAACCGCACGGTAACGCCCGCGTCAATGGTGAGTTTAACGCCCGCCTTAACGGTAACGTCGCCTTTAACTATAATCGGGCTCATAGCCTTCGACCATATCGTATCGGATATTATTTCGCCGTTTTGAACGGTATCCGGCGCAAGCGGCGTTTCGCCCCACGATTCATTCGACGGCGCGTATTCGTTATTATTGTTATAGCAAAACACTTTATAGTAGTATTTAGTGCCGGGTTCGAGGCCCCAGTCTTTGCAAGTTACTTTATAACGCTCGGAGGCCATAAATATCATTTTTGCGTCGGAATTAAGCGCCACATTAGGTTTCGCGCTTCTATAAACCCTGTATTCCTTAAAATCTTCGTCGTAGTTAATCGTCCATTCCAGCTCAGATGATTTATCGGCCATAACTAAGCGCGCTAAATTAACCGGCGTTATAATCCCGTCGGCCTTACTGGTTTTTGAACTGACGCAGCTTATATTAATAGCTGTCAGCGCGCTTAAAATAAAAAACAGGGTTAAAATTATCCTTTTAACGCCCGAATCGGGATGTTTAGGATCGTAAAAGTTAAAACCATTGTAAAAATTGACCCTGTTAAGAGCGTTATGCCCTTTATTTTCAGGAAGATCGAAAAATAAAATTTTATATATATAAGATTTCATGAATCAAATATCGGAAAAATAATTAGAAACTTGATATCATGGCATAATTATTATCATTGCCTGTTATTACTTATCATTACTTATCATTGCTTGTCATTGCTTGTTATTACTTATCATTGCTTGTCATTGCTTGTTATTAACACAAACCCCATTTATTTTAAATATAAAATATAAAAATTATAGATAAAATGTAATAATTAAAAAACGCCCGAAACTTAAATGTATCGAGCGGTTTTTTAATTTATAACCGATTTTCTTTTATACGATATTGTACCACGCCGTGTTGTTAAGCGCCGTATTATTTGCTATGGGCAACATTCTGGAATACTTCGATAGCTTCGACATATTCTTTATAAAGCTGTTCGAGCTTTGTTTGAGAAGGATTCGACTGGCTCATATAATCGATATAGTTTTTATAAGCCGCATCCATTTTAGCTTTAGCCGAAGCGAGCGACGCATTGTTGACGTATATGGAAGGATCATCATTAGATTCGATAACAAATCCTCCGTTTTTATCTACTACGACATTATCGCTTACTATCGTAGTTTGCCCGCCCGAGTTAATATTAGTAACCGTGTTTGTCACCGTATTTACGTTATTAACATTATTGACGCCCGTCGTGGTATTGGCATTAATCGCATTGTCAGTAGATATTCTGGTATCGGTGGCGCCGCGGTTTATATTTTCAAACGCTTTAACCGCTTCTTCGTAGCGGGTTTTAGCATACTGAAGCTCGCCCCTGTATTTAAGTTTTTCAAAAAGGCCGGCTGAATCGTATTGTAATTTAATTTTTTCGTATTCGCGTTTAGATCTTAAAAGTTCGAGCTGCGCCTGAGCCTTTTTATCGCCAAAAAGCGCTTTAAATTCAAGGAGGCTTTCATTGATTTGATCGATGCCCTGAACTATGCCGCCCGAATTTGGATTAGCCAGTTCATACTGACGAACCTGTTCAGCCGTCGTTAAATGATAATTTTCAGCGTTTTTATAAGTCGAGTAAGCGTCTAATTTTTTAAATATATTAAACCATGAGATAGATTTATACTGACGCTGGAGTATTTCCGCCATTTTTTGAGCGCGGATCTCATCGAGTTTAAGACGCGCCCATCTATCGCCGAGAAGCGCCATGCCTTCAAGGGCTTTTTCGGAATATTTAGTTTCAGGATTGCCAGTAACGTTATTAAGATTCATTTTATTGACCGGAGTATTAACCGGCTGGTTGACATTCTGGTTTGCCATTGGATTAATAGCGTTATTGACGGAACTTAATATTTCGTTGACGCGGCCGCTGATATTTGAAGCGCCTGCGCCTGCCGATTCGATTGTTTCGCCGATACGGGTACCGGCCGTCGCCGCGCCCGCGTTAATTGAATTAACCGTTTCATTAATGCGTCCGCTCACCGTTGCGGCGCCATTATTAATCGTTATTACCTGATTGCTTTCGGATATGCGCGTAACGCCGCTATTAACGGAATTAGTGGTGTTGGTAACCACATTGCCGGCTTTATCGACGGTGGTCGTAGTAACGGTTTTAACGTCGCCGGCCGTCTTTTTAAGGCTGTCGCCGGCCGTATTAATAGTTTTATTGATATCGCCGAAAACGCGGTTAAGATCGCTGCTCATCTTATCGATAGCGCGGTTTGCCTGGTTTATAGTATTATTAACCTGATTTGAAATACCGTCAGCCGTTTTTGATACGCCCGCGGCGGCTGAGTTATAACTTTCGCCGCCTATGCGGGTGACGGTTTTTTTGCCGTTTTCGATAGTTACGACGGTACCATCGGTAATTTGAGTGAGCGTGTTGCCGACGCCGCTGACGGTGGTAGTTACACTGTTATTAGTATTTAAACCCGAATTGACGGATGAAATAGTTTCATCGATAGTATCGAGAAAAGATTTAGCATCGACGCCCGAAGTAAATGCAAGCGCAGCGCAAATAGCTAAAGTGCAAATATAATTATTTTTACGCATGGTAACCACTCCTTACAACATTTATAATAATTTATTAAGACACATTTACAGTTAACAGCTAAGAAACGTTTACAATTTAAAACATACAAAATGAATCTAATTTTTTTCTTGATACATCAATTATACTAAAGAAAAACGCCGCTGTCAATGATATGCGATAGGATATGCGATAAAAATTTAAAAAATGTGAATAATTTAATCGTTTATTTTTACTATATTGCTTTATTGCATTATTTTACCAATAATATAAAAGTAAAAAGTAAAAAGTAAAACGCATCCATTTCGAACGCGTTTTACTTTTTTAGCTATTCATTCAAATGAATTTCTTCATTTGTTTAACTTGCTCAATTCAATTAATTTTTAATTAAAAATTAAAATCTTGAATTTCCACTTGCGATGCGGCGGTATTCTTCGAGCTGTCTTAAATATTCATTTTCATAATCTTTAAGTATCTGCGGATTAGGATTGGGCGTTGACATATAAGTGGTATATCTCTTATATGACGCTTCCATTCTTTCGCGTACAAACTTTAATGCAGCATCTTCAGCCGGGTTGACCTGCGGCTGATTGTTATTGTTATTAATAGGCTGCTGGCCTATATTCTGATTCTGATTAACCGGCGGAACCGCTACGTTAGGCGGTACGTTCTGAGGAGCGGCGCCGACAACGGCGGCGTAATTCTGGATAGCGAGCTCATAACGGGCTTTAGCGTAATTAAGCTGATCGCGATATTTAAGTTTATCCAGAAGACTGGCTGAATCGTATTGATATTTAATGTTAGCATATTCGCGTTTTGCGCGGATTAATTCTAAAGTCGCCTTAGCTTTTTTATCGCCGAACAGGGCTTTAAATTCAAGAACGCTTTCGTTGATTTGATCGATACCCTGGATTATACCGCCTGAATTCGGATTTGAAAGCTCGAACTGCCTGCTTCTTTCAGCCGCCTGCATATGAACGTTACGGGCGTTTTTATAAGCCGAATAAGCGTCGAGTTTAGCGAATATATTAAACCACGATATAGCTTTATAGCGTTGATACAATAAATCGGAGAATTTTTTAGCGCGGATCTCTTCGAGCTTTAATTTTGCCCATGGATCGCCGAGCGCTGCCATAGCTTCAAGAGCTTTTTCGGAAAACATGGTTTCAGGATCGCCGGTTACGGCATTACCCGGAATTTGATTGCCGGGAATATTTGCCGGCGGATTAACGGGATTGTTACCCATTGGATTAAGAACATCGTTTATTTTATCGAGAAACGATTTAGCGTTGGCCTCAACGCTTACAACTAAAAGTGAACAGACAATAAGCATTATGAACAATATACTTTTTTGCGCTTTTAACATAAACAACACCGTCCTTTAAATTAATTCGGGTTAAATTAGAACGCTTAACCTTATCACCGCCCTTTTTCAACAAAACTACAAGTTATCGCAGCCAGCGTATGCCGCCGTATCATCAATAAAATAGCTTTTTTGAATAGTTAAACTATTTTATACATCAATTATACAAAACGAATATAACTTTGTCAATGACCGCTCACCTCTTTTGTTAAAATTTGTAAATATTTGTGATGTTTTATTTATCAGCGTTAACAATTCAATGATTGGTAACGTCATAATTGTGAAAATAATCACGTTCTATAGTAAAGGCATTTTTAAAATTCAACGTTAATAAATCGAGTGTTCTAAACTTGCGATAATGCTGAAAATGTGATATAATTCATTAATAAGGAGTCATTAAAATGTCGCAAAATAATTTTACTCCCAACGATGCGGATTTATCAATTTCTTCTCAATCTGGTGACGGCGCAAATAATTTCAACTCATACATGCTGCGCCTTGAAGAAGAAGGAATTTGTCTTCTGCATGAAGGCAGGTTTGACGATGCTGAAGAAAAATTTCAAAAGATAGAAAAACTCGCCGCCGATTCCGGCGACGAATCGTGGATAGCCTCCGCACGAAGCAGTCTCGGAGTAACACTTGCAGCGCGAGGCAATTTCTCGGGCGCCGAACAAATGTATCGGGACGCTATCGCGATCGACGAAAAATTGGAAAACATCGAAGGGCTGGCCCGGGATTATAGCAACCTCGCCGCCTTCACGGCTGAACGCGGCGACCTTGACGGGGCCGAGGCGATGTTTAAAAAAAGCCTCGAATTTTGCCGACGGGCCGGACTGATGAATATGCTCGCCGGCGTTTACGGCAACCTCGGCATAATATACAAAACACGCAAAGACTTCAATTCCGCCGAAAAAATGTACCTTGACGCGCTCGCGCTGCACGAAGAATTCGGCAGAAATGAAGGAATCGCCTATCAGTGCAGCAATCTTGGCGGGCTCTACCTCGAATGTAAAGACTACGACTCGGCCCGGACAATGCTCACAAGAGCGCTCGCACTCAACCAGAAACTCGGGCTGACGCGCAATATCGCTAGCGACCATTATAACTTCGGCGTATTACATCGGGCGCTCGGCGAAAATGAAAAAGCCCTTGAAATGTTTAAAAAAGCCCTTGAACTCTATCGAATCACCGACAACAATGAAATGACGGCCGCCGCAATGGCCGAAGTTAAAAAATTCGAAAAGGCTGCGCATAAAGATACGAATTTATCCGCCAGAGACAAATCGACTAAACATTGTCCGGAAGTTATTACGCCTGAAAAAAAAAGCGCATTCTCAAAGCCCGAACGGCCGTCCATCATTAACACCAATAAGTTTCCATTCGAAATTGAGGCGGAACGCAGGCAACTTGAGGAAAACGAAAGATCAAAATCCTCTTTTTCCGATAAATTCGGGCTCTGGTTAGAATTTTTTTTTGAAAGCCTTCCAGCCCCGCACAAAACCCGACTCAAACGCCCCGATACCATAACCGTCGATTTCAATACGCCGTTTGAAACCTTTCTCGGCGCCGCATCTTCAGGATGCCTGATCGTATCCATGTTTTTCTTCTGGAAGGGATTTTTCGGCAATCTGTCACTGCGCGGTTTCACGAGCCCTCCAGATCCCGGCTTGATCGTTTACGCGATCCTTGCGGCAATATTGGGCGCAATTTTGATAACTATACGCCTCTATACGGATAATTATTTTTTTATCGATAAAGCTGATAATAAAATATACTTCCAATTTCGATGTTTTTCTTTTAATTACACGAAAACTTTTCTTGACGGAAGCGAAATCGAAGCTTTCGGCGTATCCGGCAGACCGGCGAGAAATGCCGGCAAATATGCCGGTCGTAAAAGCCCCGGACCAAACGGCGAAGACGGCTGGGAATACTGCGTCTGCATAATCGACAGAAACGGAAATATAGTTAAATTTGGCGACTTCGGCAGCGGCAATCTGCACGGCCTTAACTTACAGGCCATAAATCTCGCAAAAGCCATGCAATCCCAGGTTTTTGAAAATTCCGGCCGCTCAGCGCTCTGTGTTAAGATGGAAGCCGGCGCTTCCGTAATCCGCTTTGAACACGAAAATTATTCACTGAAGATGCTTTTCACGAAAAATGACATCGTTATTTTTTTTATATTTCTAGCCGTGCTTTCAATATTAATTTATGCGGCCTTCGGAAGATAATGTTCTTCACCCGGTCATTATATTCACTAATCATACCAATTCATAGATCGACGACAATAGCTTGAATTCATAGATTCAGGTTTCAGGTTTCATATTTCAGGTTTCATATATTAATTTTAAAAAATTTTAAAATTTAATTGACAAGAAGGACAATAAAATATAAAATTATCAGATTATTTAATTATCTAATTTAAAATAAGCAAAGGAGATCTCATAATGACAAAAAAACTTAACAGGTATTTCATCGTTTTAATTTTAACGGTCGCGGTTATATTATGCCCGTTTTACGAAGCTTTCGCGCTTAAAGAACACAATATTCCGAATCTGTCTAAAATAAAAAGAATGGTGATCGAATACAAAGAATCGGGCGAATGGGCTAAAGAAGTAGAAGGACAGGCAAAAAAAGCCATAGCCATTATAGAAGAGCATCACAATAAATATTTAAAACAGGCCATCATATTCGATATCGACGAAACCGCACTCGACAACTACGCTTTTTATAAAAAATACGACTTCGGCTACAACTCCGAAGCATGGCATAAATGGATGCACGAAAATATAGCGCCGGCAGTCGAAGCTAATTTAGAAGTATACAACAAAGCCGTCGAAAAAGGCATTACCATATTTTTTATAACGGGCCGCGGCGAAATAAAACGCGAAGCCACCGAGAGAAACTTAAAACAGGTCGGCTATTCTGGTTATAAAGAGCTGATTCTCCGCGCAAAAGAAGACCTCGGCGTTCCGGCGGTTAAATACAAAAGCGGCCGCAGAAAAGAAATCGAAAGCCGCGGCTATGAAATACTTTTGAATATAGGCGATCAGCACAGTGATCTCGACGGCGGTTATTCGAGATTCACCATAAAATACCCGAACCCGATTTATTTTTTGAAATAATTTTAAAAATACCGGCTGCGGCAAAACCGCGCGAAAGGAACTATTGATTTATGATATTTAAAACTTCAATCACCGCTGTTATTGTGACTGCCTTTATTTTTTTATCCTTATTGTTAACAATCCCCGCGGCAAAAGCGCACGCATCGGGACCCGATTTCGATTTTTCCGCCGTTAAAAAAAATGGCGATTTATTCGAACGTCGCTTATTGGATATCGACGGCGACGGCGAAACCGAAACTATAGCGCTTCAGGCGTATAATATGCAGATATTCAAAGAAGGCGATACCGAAGAAATAATGAGCTATTGCGGACTTCTTACGGTGCTAAAAAAAGATGCGGCGGCAGCAGAGGGAGAAAAAATACTGTGGCAGGCTAAACCCGCGCCCGTATCTGAAAATAATTCCAGAAATTCAATCGATTTTATATTCGGCGATTTCGGCCTCGAGCCGATCGAAGCGCTTGGCAATATTACAACCGGCGCGGTTGAATTAATTTCGCCCGCGCTTCAGTCGGATTTGCGCCCCGTCACCTACAGGCTCATAAGATGGGATAATAACAAAAAGGAATTCAAGCTCGTTAAATTCGGCGTTCTTAAAGGCGCGCTCGATAATCCAGATAAATTCGCCTGGAGCGAATATAAAGACGAAGATGTCGAAAAATGCTCATGGATAGGCAAAATTTTACTCATAAAATCGCCAGGCGTAGTTGAAGCTGAAATATGGCGTTACAACAACAATATGCCGATGCGCGGCATTGCGGTCTTAAAATATGAAAAAGATGGATATATAGTTGACAGTTGGATCGAAAAATTAAAATTAATAGAATAATCCGTTACCGCTTCGAAGCTAATATCAAATTAACCAGCTTGAATATTATATCGGAAATATCTTTTTCCGATATGGGTTTTGCTATGAAATCATCGGCGCCCGCCGCAAGCACCTGTTCTATAAGGTCTTTTTGGGCATAAGCCGAAATTACGATAACCGGCAGGTCATAATTTTTAAAACCGGCGTTACTTTTTATAATATCGAGAAGTTCAAGCCCGTTGATCTGGGGCATATTGATATCAAGAAGCAGTATATCATATTTTTTGCCGTTAAGTTTATCGAGCGCTTCGGTCCCATTGGCTGCCATATCTATTTCCCAGCCGTATTTTTCGATTATATACCTTATAAGTTTCTGGCTCGCGTCATCGTCTTCGGCTAAAAGTATATTGATACGGTTCGAGCTCATTATCGCGTTTTTTTCATCCTGCGCCTTTTTAGATAAAGCGGCGGGACTTTCCGATAACTCAAAAGGTATGGTTACTTTAAACTCACTTCCTTCACCGGCGACGCTCGATAATTCGATTTTACCTTTCAATTGCTCCGTAATTCCTTTTACTATGGCGAGCCCGAGCCCCGTCCCCTGGTATTGCTTTGTAAAAGAATTATCCACCTGATAAAAACTTTCGAATATTTTATCGATTTTATCTTCAGGAATGCCTATTCCGGTATCTTTAACTATAATTTGAATGAGCGCCGTTTTATCGGAACGTTCAAGCTCTTTAAGAATGACTTCGATACTACCGGCTTGAGTAAATTTAATCGCATTACTGATAAGATTAACTAAAATCTGCTTTATACGAATTTCATCACTGGATACGAAATAATTCATGCCGCAATTATAAACCGTGCCTAATGACAATTTTTTCTTATTTACCTGCGGGCTGAAAAAACCGACCGTTCTTTCGATAAGATTGATAATATCGAAACTCATTTTTTCAAAACGCATTCTGCCCGTTTCAATTTTAGCGAAATCAAGAATATCGTTAATTAAATATAAAAGATGATGAGATGAATGTTGAATTATTTCAACGTATTCCTTCTGGAACCCTTCTAATGGAGTGGACGCTAAAAGACTGGCAAACCCCAATATACCGTTCATAGGCGTCCTTATTTCGTGGCTCATATTGGTTAA
>DIVV01000154.1:30681-38760 GCA_002423385.1 bacterium UBP16_UBA6123 | reverse complement strand
AGCCGGCGTACTGGCGCATCGTCCAGAAGCGGCCGCGGTACATGTTAGGCTGAACGCCGCGCGTGAAAGGAAATTCGCCGGGCATGCCGAGTTTATCTAAATAATCGAAATCATTGTCCAGCGGTGTGTAAATAGGGTTAACGTCGGCGCCGGAGGGCGTTTTAAAATTTTTGCAGCGTTCAGGAAACTTAGCTATCGATTTTTTATAGACCTTTTCAAACCAGTCCTGATATTGGTTTTTTAACTCGTTTTTACTCATTTAAACATCTACCCCTTGTTATCAGGGCGGTCCGCGCGCCGCGCATTCCGCCCTTTAATTTAATGATTGGTATTTTTAATTTTTATTAGCACGAAGCGCCGGTGGCGCCTTCTAAGGCTACTTCGGCGATGCCTACTTCGTATTTTTCGCCGTCGATATTTAACACGAATTGCTTTTCAGGATGCGTCGGTTTAGACGGCTTTCCGGCTTCGGCCGCTTTCGCTTTTTTCATAGGGTCTTTAAGCGCTTCGAAATATTCGATTGCTACCTGCGGAAATAGCGCGTAGCTGAGGATATCTTCGTCTTTGTCGGAATATTTTTTAACGGCTTCCTTGCATTTATCCCATTCAGGCGCTATGGTGTCGGCGGGGCGGCTGGTTATGCGCGGCTGATCGCCTATGGCGAGTTTTATAACTTCGGGATTGATCGGCGCCGGCGTCCTACCGTAAAGACCCTTGCATATATCTTTTACTTCCTGGATTATTACTTTATAACGCTGGCCGGTAATAACGTTAAGTGTGGCCTGCGTTCCGACGATCTGGCTTGTAGGCGTTACTAAGGGCACCCAGCCGAGATCTTCGCGCACTTTGGGTATTTCGGCGAGAACCGCTTCGAATTTATCCATGGCGCCCTGTTTTTCAAGCTGTGATACCAGGTTAGTGAACATGCCGCCGGGGACCTGATAAATAAGCGCGCGAACGTCGATACGCTCCGCGAGCGGTGATATTAAATATTGATATTTTTCTTTGAGCGTTTCAAAGTAACGGGTAACGTCGCTGAAATGTTTGGAGTCGATACCGGTTTTGAGTCCGGCTTCGTCGAGGACTGCTACGAGGGTTTCGGTGGTCGGCTGCGAGGTGCCCGATGAAAACGGCGACAGCGCGGTGTCGAGATGATCCGCGCCGGCTTCGGCCGCTTTGAAATAGCTTATGGGCGCCATTCCGGTCGTGCAGTGGCTGTGCAGGCATACTGGAAGGCCCGTTTCTTTTTTCATTTTAGTTATGAGCTCGGAGGCTACGGCTGGCGAAATGAGGCCGGCCATATCTTTTATGCAGATTATGTCGGAGCCGCAGTCGCGCAGTTGGTTCGCAACGTCGATAAACGACTGGAGCTTATGGACGGGGCTGATGGTGTAATTAACGGTGCCCTGAACTATCGCGCCGCATTTTTTAGCCACTTTAATCGAATATTCCATGTTGCGGATATCGTTGAGCGCGTCAAATATTCTGAAAACTTCGATGCCGGTTTCATAAGCCGTAGTTATGAATTTTTCGACTATGTCGTCGGCGTAGTGTTTATAGCCGACGAGGTTCTGGCCGCGTAAAAGCATCTGCAGCTTGGTTTTTTTGATATGTTTTTTAAATTCGCGTATTCTCTGCCAGGGGTTTTCGAATAAAAATCTGAGGCATGTGTCGAATGTGGCGCCGCCCCACATTTCCAGCGACCAGTAGCCGACCTGGTCAATTTTTTCGAGTATGGGTATCATATCGGAAGTTTCAACGCGCGTCGCGGCAAGCGACTGATGGGCGTCTCTGAATATAGTTTCAGTTATTTTTGGCATTTATAATCTCCTTATCTGTTGCTCAGTATTATAAACATCTACAAGCTAGCTGTGAAGTGTCTGGCAATATTTACCTATTGTTTATATCTTACGGGTTAATATCATAATATTTCAAACGGCCGAGCTTATTCGATTACGATAAGCATGTCGCCGGCGGTGACTGCCTGGCGTTCGGCAACCAGTATTTCTTTCACTTTACCCGCAAATGGCGAGTTAACGACTGTCTCCATTTTCATGGCTTCGAGTTTTATTACCGCGTCGTTCTCTTTGACTTCGTCGCCTTCTTTTACTAATACGGCTATTATGCTGCCGCTCATCATGGCGTTGATGGTTTTACCGCCCGATGGCGATTTTTGACGCGGCACTGACATTGGCATTTTCGGCTTCGGAGTAGGAAGAGGAGCCGTCATAACCGGCGGCGGCATTATTATATTAGGCTGAAAATTAGGGCCGGCCGACTGCGTCTGCATTTCCTGCACCTCAACCTCGAAAGATTCCTTACCTACTTTAACAACGTATTTTCTAATCATAAGCCTACCTTTCCTTAATATATCATTTTAATTTATTTTAGATTTATTAAATTACAGAATTCCAAAAAAACATATAATTATTAATTTATTAATTTATAAATATTTAGTTTATTTTCTGCCCCATTTATTTCTTGAAAGCCGCTGCATGCTGCTCATGCGGCCGAAAAGACCCCAGATATTCAAATCGCTCGAGTGTACGGGCTTGATATCCAGTATTTTAAAATTGAGCTTTTCATTCTGCAGATACATGCTCAGCGCCGCGGTGACCACTGCGAGCATTTTTTTCGATACTTTATTTTTGACCGCGGTTGAATCTATTTTACTATCAGCCATTTTTTCACCTCTTACCTGAATATGATCATTAATCTTTAGTTTAAAGCGGTATGTTAGCGTGCTTTTTATTGGGCAGCGATTCGCGCTTAGTGCGCAGCGTGCTGAAAAGCGATGCTAAAAACGGCCTGGTTTCTTCGGGTGTGATTACGAAATCGCAGAGTCCGCGCCTGGCGGCTTCATAAGGATTACAGGTAAGTTGTTCGTAACTATCGATTAATTCTTTGCGTTTTTCCGCCGGATTGGTCGCGCCTTCGATGTCGCGCTTGAAAATGAGCGGAACCGCGCCGTCAGCGCCCATTACGGCGATCTGCGCCTGCGGCCACGCTACTACGTAGTCGGCGCCGAGGTCTTTATTGCACATAGCGACGGACGCGCCGCCATACGATTTTCTGAGCGTAAGGTTTACTTTCGGCACGGTGGCTTCCGAATATGCGTATAATAATTTGGCGCCGTGTCTGATGATGCCGCCGAATTCCTGGTTTTTACCGGGAAGGAAACCGGGAGTATCGACGATAGTCAGCACGGGTATATTAAAGCAGTCGCAGAATCTGATGAAACGCGCGGCCTTGTCGGAGGCGTTGATGTCGAGGCAGCCGGCTAAAGCGTTCGGCTGATTGGCGACTATTCCTATCGACTGGTTGGCGAGACGGGCGAAGCCGATTACCATATTTTGAGCGAAAAGCGGCATTATTTCGAAGAAATTGCCGTTATCCATAACGTGACGTATCACATCGCGTACATCGTAGGGCGTTTTGGAATTAGTCGGAACCAGGCCTCTTAATTCAGGGTCTTTTCTGTTTATATCGTCGTTGGTTTCGGTATGTGGCGGATCATCGAGGTTGTTAGCCGGGATGAAACTCAATAAATCGCGGATCTGGGCGAAGCATTCGGTTTCGTTCTGGCAGATGAAGTGACCGTTGCCCGATATCGCGTTATGAGTGTAGGCGCCGCCGATTTCTTCGGCTGTAACGTCTTCGGCCGTAACCGCTTTAATGACTGATGGACCCGTAATATACATCTGGCTGACTTTATCGACCATGAAGACGAAATCGGTCAGCGCCGGTGAATAGACCGCGCCGCCCGCGCATGGGCCTAATATTACGGATAATTGCGGAATTACGCCTGAGCTTCTGGTGTTTCTGAAAAATATCTGGCCGTAGCCGTGAAGCGAATCGACGCCTTCCTGTATGCGCGCGCCGCCGGAGTCGTTTATGCCTATTATGGGAGCGCCCGATTTAAGCGCGAGGTCTTGCAGCTTGGTTATTTTAAGAGCGTGCATTTCGCCGAGCGAGCCGCCTGATACTGTAAAGTCTTGCGAAAACAGATAAACTAACCTGCCGTTTATGTGGCCGTAACCGGTCACGACGCCTTCGCCGGGGACTTCCTGCTTTTCCATGCCAAAGTTGCTGCAGCGGTGTTTTACAAACATATCGGTTTCAACGAATGAACCAGGGTCTAACAGTGAGGCTATTCTTTCACGCGCAGTTAATTTACCCTTTGCATGCTGCTTTTCGCCGCGCTTACCGTCGGCGTCCATTATAACTTCTTTCTTTTGATACAAATCTTTGATGAGAGTATCGATATTTCTCTCGGCCATTTCATTACCTGCCCTTCATTATTTTAATTAAACAATATTTAATATAGTTTAAGAGTATTATCTATTTTTTGGAATTATTATACATAAATTAAAATTCTATGTCAACACTATTTACCGATTATTTTTATCGGGTACCCTGCTGATATTTTTATCTTTTTTTATTGACATAATAAAATTACAATGATATTATAAATTAAATTTTACTCAAGGGACGGTTTTGAAAATGAAAATAACTATAATAGGTTCGGGTTACGTAGGACTCGTTACCGGTACCTGCTTCGCTGAAATGGGCAATGACGTTATATGTATGGATATCGACGGCGCTAAGATCGACGGACTGAAAAACGGCGTAATCCCCATATACGAACCCGGTCTCGAAGAAATGGTCAAGCGCAATATTAAAGAAGAACGCATGAGCTTTACTACCGATATCAAGCACGCGGTTGCAAATTCATTGTTTTGTTTCATAGCGGTCGGCACGCCGCCGGGTGAAGACGGAAGCGCCGATTTACAGTACGTTCTCAGCGTCGCTAAAGAAATCGGTAAAAATATGAACGGTTACAGAGTTATCGTCGATAAATCTACAGTTCCAGTCGGCACTGCCGAAAAAGTCCGCGAAACCGTTAAAAACGAACTTGAAGCGCGCGGCGTTAATTACGAATTCGACGTGGTCTCCAATCCTGAATTTCTTAAAGAAGGAGCCGCCATCGAAGATTTTATGAAACCCGACCGCGTCGTCATAGGCACCGATAATGTGCGTACCTCTGAACTTATGAAAGAATTGTATTCGCCGTTTATGAGAAAAAATTATCGCGTTATAACCATGGATATCAGAAGCGCGGAACTCACCAAATACGCCGCTAACTGCATGCTCGCCACACGCATATCTTTCATGAACGAAATGGCTAATATATGCGAACGCTGCGGCGCCGATATAGATATGATCAGAACCGGAATAGGCTCCGACAGAAGAATCGGACACGATTTTCTCTTTGCGGGCGCGGGCTACGGCGGAAGCTGCTTTCCTAAAGACGTAAAGGCGCTGCTTGAAACCGCGCGCGGTTTAGGGCATGAATCGAAAATATTAAACGCGGTCGAAGAAGTTAATGACGCGCAAAAAGAACTCGTCGTTAAAAAAGTTCTTAAACATTATAACGGTGATATCAAATCTAAAACATTCGCCGTATGGGGGCTATCATTTAAACCGAAAACCGACGATATGCGCGAGGCGCCGTCAGTGGTCATCATTAATAATTTAATTAAGAACGGCGCTAAAGTTAAAGCGTTCGACCCTGAAGCTATGAAAGAGGCCAGGAAAATATTGCCTGAAACTTCTTCGATCACTTATTGCGAAAACGCTTATAAAGCACTTGAAGCGGCCGACGCGCTTATATTGGTGACTGAGTGGGGATCGTTTCGCGAACCCGATTTTGAAAAGATGAAAAAAGTTATGAGCGCCCCGGTTATATTTGACGGCAGAAATTTATACAACCCTAAATTCGTCCGTAATTATGGCTTCACTTATTACTCTATAGGAAGGCCGTAATCAGGTAAGCAGGCCGTAGCAGATGTTGAAAATCGTTAAAAAAGTAAAGCTATTGTTTAAAAGATGTAGCAGCCGTAAAGGCGAACTAAATTAGACTATTTTAATAAAGTCCATCTGTAGCATATTATCGGCGATCATGATTCTGAGCATTGAAACGGCGGCCGCCATGGCGCGCGGCGTAAAATTGGCGTCGAAGCGGCCGTCAAGCTCAATTTCGCGGTTACGGTCGTTATAAAAATCTATCGTTTTTTGCTTTTGGCCGATCGACGGCGTCGGCTTGACTGATGCGCGTACCTTTATGGGCGCGCCATTCGATATTCCGCCCGATATTCCGCCTGAATTATTCGTTAAAAAAACCAGCGCGCCATTTTTATCGTAACGCGCGCAGTCGTTAGCCGCGCTTCCGCTCATGCGCGCAATTTCCCTGCCGGCACCTATTTCGACGGCTTTAATTCCGCCTATCGAAAATAAATATGCTCCTATCTGCGAGCTTAATTTATTGAATAAAGGCGCACCCAGGCCGGTCGGAACTCCAGTTATGCTAATTTCAAAAACGCCGCCGCTGGAGTCTTTTTCGTCGCGGAGGCTTTCAATGCGCCTGACGGCTTCGCTCATTTTATTTTTGCCGTCAATTTTAACGCCGGCAAGTTCTACTATGGCGGCGCTGAATTTTATATCGGTAAACCCTAATAATTTATCGGCTACGGCGGCCGCCATGTGGCGCGATACGCATTCGCGGCCTGACGCCCTTCCGCCGCCGCGCGGATCGTATATGCCGTATTTTTTGTAATAGACATATTCGGCATGTGACGGACGGGCTATTCCCTCTAACTTAAGATAGCCCGATGAGTCGGTATCGCAGTTGCGCGTGATTATGGCGATAGGCGTGCCTGTCGTGCGGTCTTTATAAATTCCTGAAAGAATCTCGATTTTATTCTCTTCGCGGCGCGTGGTGCTAAATGAGTAAAATTTAACGCTTTTTTTGATATATTTTTCTATGCCGCTTTCAGTGAGTTTGAGACCCGCCGGACAGCCGTCGATCACTACGCCGGCCGCTTTGGCGTGTGATTCGCCAAAAGTGGTTACTTTAAATATAGTTCCAAATGTATTCGACATTTATTACTTGATTCCGCCTTTTTTTTGTTGATAACATTCTCGGCAGTAAACGGGTTTGCCCGAAACTGGCTTGAAAGGAACTTGCGCCGCTTTGCCGCATCGATGGCAGATCACATCGAAAGTTTCACGGAATTCTTTAATATTAAGACGGCCGAGCGTCACCTTTTTACGCTTGCCGCGGCAGCCGGCGCATCTGGTTGGCAGATTTTCAAAGCCTTTTTCATTGTAAAAATTCTGCTCTGAAACGCTGAAGATGAACTCACGGTTACATTCGCGGCAGGTTATGGTTTTGTCCTGCGGTTCCGTCATATAAAAAAACCTCCGATACCGATTGATTATGAAAATTATATTAAAGATATACACCTTTGTCAAGTTAAAATTTGACAGTTAAAATTTTTACTTTTACTTTTACAATTACTATTATTGATATTAGTATTGCCATTGCTAACAGAACTAGTTATTTTTTCAAGGGAGGGAGAGAAAAGGTTAGCAACCCTTTCTCTCCCTCCCCTGGACCCTCCCTCTCTTTCTGCAAATTGCCTGGCGCTTTATCGTTGGTTTATCGATAACTTTTTCTGTCATGGCTTTTATTTAGTTTAGTTTACTTCAGTTTATTTCAGTTTAATCTAATCCAGTCTTGTTTAATTAGTTTAGTTTATTTTAGTTTTATTTCCTCTATGTTTGTTCCTGCCAGCTTGCTTGTTTGCAGGCGCGCGTGTACGCACGCGCGCCTGCGGAGCAATAACGGCTTTAACGCGACTAAAACGAACGGCTCACGGTAAAAGTTATCGTAAATCGAGTCTTATAAGTCTTATTGAATTAAAAGAATTTATTTTTATTATATCAAGCCGGGCGATAATTTTAAGGGATATAAAAAAAAGATGTGCTGTAGAGCATTACCGTGAGCCGTAACTTTAAGTTCTCGTGGCGCGCAATTAGTACGCCCTCGCGCGCGTTGCGCGCGGGGGCAAAACTAACGAATGGCATGAAAAAAGTTTATGGCAACGAATAATAGAGAATAGAGAGAGAATAGAGAGAGAGGAGAGGGGAGGAGAGATTAGAGAGAATGAAAAACAGCAGAACAAAAGAAGTTTTCAAACAAAACAGAACGAATGACGACTGTCCAAAAATATTTTG
>DIVV01000154.1:0-30667 GCA_002423385.1 bacterium UBP16_UBA6123 | reverse complement strand
TTTTCCCCCGTCGCGGTCCTGTAAATAACGAATGAGTTTGATAAATAAATAAATAATGCAAAAAGTACAATAAAATACAATAAAAAGGTTTAAATATTCGTAAAAATAAGTTATAATGGGTTACAATTGTATTAATAGCAACAAAACCATTAATAATTAATAATAGAAAAAATAGGTAAAAAACTATAATGACGACTATAAAAATAAAAAATATATGGGAAGTGATTTCATGAAATTTAATTATTATTTTACTTACAGCGGTATTATTAAATTAGTTATTTGTTTTATTTCGATATTAGTATTTGCTAATATATGTGCTGCGCAAGTTCAAAGTGAGTTGTTATATTTTAAGTTAATTGCCGAAAGTGAAGCTGATAAAGAATTTCAGGATGCGCTGCACCTGAAAAAAATCGGCGACACCGCGCAGGCGCTTGAAAAATATGAATCAGCGATCGTTTCAAAACGGTTTTTATTATCTAAAAACAGTGGCGGGCTTAAAGAATTATTGATTGATAAGTATGAAAAATTGAGCGTGCAGGGCAAGGGAATTGAAAATTATTATAAACTTGGATATTTATATGATCTAACGGGCGATCTGGATAATTCCATTAAAAATTATAACGAGGCGCTTAAACTTGCCGTTACGGATACTATCAAGCAGCACATAACATCTCTTCTTGACGGAGTAAAAAAAGATGAAAAATTTTATAAAAAGTTAAACGCGCAGTCTTCAAAGCTGCCTGAAGCATATACGCCGCCGGCCAATACTGATGAAAACGCTGGTAAAACGGCCGATGATAAGCAGGGGCAGCAATCCGATACCGCCCGAAAAATTAAAGAGAGTAAGATGGCTGATTATAAAGACCGCATAGAAGAAATCGATTCTAAAATTGCGGCTGCTGAGAAAAAACTCGAAGAAGCGCAGGACAGCGAACGAAAGGCTAAAAACGACTGGAGCGGGCGGGCCAATTTTAAACGCGACTGGCGCGACACGCCGTCGTCGGATCCTATGGTGGATCAATCCGACAACTATCAAAACACCTACAGAAGGCGTTATCGCCAGGCAAAAAGCGCGCGTGAAGATATCGAAAAAGAGCTGGCCGCGCTTAAAGAAGATAAAAAAAAGGCTGAAGATGATTTGAAGGCTTTCGAAGAGGAAAATGCTGATATTACTACTCCGCCTGCAGGATTGCAGGATGAAACGACTTCGGATAATAATGAAGGCGGCGGCAATAGCGATAGTAATGATAATAGCGGCGGCGAGGTAATCGAATAGGCGCTGAACTATGTGAAATAATTAACGAAGTCGTCGAAATTTATTAACAGGACGGCAAAGTGCTTTCTGAGCCGCTATGATGTGATGAACTTTCAATTCCGGAAAGAGCGGCTTGAAAAGTTATTAAAAAGAAATAAAATATAGAATCAGCTAAATATAAAAAATCCGCGAAGTTCATATTTAATGATTCGTTCGCGGATTTTTTTATTCGCAAAATGGTTAGTCGTTAGTCGCTAGTCGTTAGTCATTAGTCATTAGTTACCTGCCTGGTTATATTATGACTGTTTTTACGCTGAAACCTCTGTAGTTTTCGCCGATTCGCGCGCCGCGCGGGACAACGGTGATATCATCAACGACAGTGAAGCCGCGCGCCATGTCTTCGTCTTTATTGAAGCCGATCTGCTGGTTGTCGCCGATAATGGCGTCTTTATCAACTATTACTTTATTGAGTTTACAGTTTTGACCCACGCGGACGTTGTCGAGGAGGATTGAATCGTTTATGATCGAATTCGACTGAACATTCACGCAGCAGCTTATTATGGAATCGCGCACGGTGGCGTTGCATACGATTACGCCGTCGCAGATAAGAGAGCTGGAAATAACGGGCGAAAAAACGAATTTAGCCGGCGGCAGAAACGGATTTTTATAACTGCGCAGCGGCCATCCGCTTATATCTTCGTTAAAGTTATGGCGCTTGTAAAGGTTGAGCTCGGGCTCGGGCGTTTTTAAATCCATATTTGATTCCCAGTAAGATTTGATCGTGCCCACGTCGCGCCAGTACTTTGCCATCTTGCGGTTTTCGTCGCGAAAGTTATATGAAAATACATTGTATTTCATAGGCATGCCGGACGCCGTCAGGTTATTGTTGATGCGAATCATATTCGATATTATGTCGTAGCCGAAATCGCCCGTGGTATATTTGGTATAGGCGTTCGGGTCGGCTTTTAATTTTTCGAAAAGCACTTTTTTGCTTACAAGCTCTTTGTCGCCGCCGAATTCCATGCCGAGGGTTTCGAGAAGCGTTTCGGTGTTAAACATATAAACGCCCATTGAAACAAGTGAGTGTTCAGTATCGCCGGGAATGCATTTCGGATTGGCGGGTTTTTCTTCAAAGCCGATGATGCGGCTTTGGGTATCTACTTCGATAATGCCGAAACTCGAGGCGTTTTCAATAGGCTCTTCGATAGTGGCCACCGTTAAATCGGCGCCGTTAGCCATGTGCTGGGCGAACATTTCGGAATAGTCCATTTTATAAATGTGGTCGCCCGATAGAATCAGCGTGTAAGGCATTTTTTCGCGTCCTATTGAATAAGCGTTCTGCCACACGGCGTCGGCCGTGCCGCGGTACCAGTCTTCAGAAACACGCTGTTGCGGGGGGAGAGTTTCGATGAAGCCGTAGGAGCGGTCCGAAAATAAGTTCCAGCCGCTTCTCACATGGCGGTCGAGCGATTGCGATTTAAATTGGGTTAACAAATAAATCTTCCTGATGTGCGAGTTTACGCAGTTGTTGAGAGTGAAATCTATTATGCGGTAGTTGCCGCCGATCGGAACTGCCGGTTTAGCGCGGTCTAATGTCAGCGGCATGAGGCGTTCGCCCTTTCCGCCGGCGAGAATTAAAGTAAGAGTGGTTTCTGATACTTTTGGCATTACTCTACCCCCGTTTAATTTTAATAACTGGCTGTATCGCGCGGCTTTATGAGGTTGAATTAATTTTCAAATACCACGCCACACATATTTTTTTTATTTTTTTCAATTTTAGCAAATAAATAATATAATGTCAATATAAAGATAATATAATATTAAAAATGTTTAAATGTTCATAGCGCTTTATTGCCGTAAAATATTAAATTGCTAAATTAAAAAAAATTATAACGCTAAATCATATTTTCTTGATTGTAAACCATATTTTCTTGACAGTAAACCATATTTTCTTTGACAAATGCTGAAAGTTAATGATAAAATATATCATTATTTGAATTTACACCGGCTGGATTAATCTGGATTGGTCATGATTAATCCGTTTATTAGTTTTATTGTTAAACGGTAATAATAACCTACATTGAGTAATGTGAAAGTGGTTTGAATGAGAAGCGGAAATATAATCGAGTTCATCGACGACGGCAATATAATTACGGGCTATATCCTTGCGGTCGAATCGGTCAGTGCGGCCGGACGGCGGAAGGAGAACTACCGTGTAGTCAATGAAAAAAATAAAATAGTCAATATCACCGCGAATAAAATTATTAATTGCGAATCTTCTAATATATCCGAAAAGACGGACCCGGCGCTTATCGCCTCTAAACTTGTCGAAATGCGCGATAGAAGACGCGCTCTTGCCGCAGCCGTGCCGCTCGCTGAAATTCGCGAGTTAATATTGCTCGAATCTAAAGAACTTTTCGAGGCGCGTGAAATCGCATCCGCTTACTACGGAAACACCGTGTCTAACGATGAAATATCCGCCGTGACGCGGAATCTTTTTATTAAAAACCCTTATTTTAAACGCAAAGAAGATTATTTTTTCCCGGCCGCCGACGAGGATATAACTAAATTTATCGCGCAGCAGGAAAAAGAGGCGCTTAATAAAAAACTCGAAGAAGAGTTCGCGCGCGATGTCGCCTCACTCGAAACGGCCGATTACTCGTTTGAAGCATGCGTCGATTTTATCGAAAAGCACCGTCAGAAAGTCGAATTGCTTAAAAATTCAGTTGTTTTCGATGATAATCCGGCCTGGACGGTTAAAGCGCGAGAACTTCAACAGAAAATATCCGAACTCATCAATCGTAAAATTGAAATATTTGATTTTCTGGTTAAACTTAAAGTTTTCAGTCGTCATGAAAATATGGCCGTCAACCGATATAACATTAAAAAAGATTTTAAGGATTCTATTAATGCCGCCGCCCGCGAGCTATCACAAAAAGATTTTATCAGCGGCGCCAAATTAGTCGAACCGGCCGCTTTTTTTAATGCGATTACTTCGGCCGATTTTACCGGAACCTTTGATGGCAAGGCTTCCTCCGACTCGTTTAACCCGCTCGATTCAATCGCCGCGCTCGACGCTTTATTCAATTTCAGCGGCGGCGCGCGCCTCGATCTGCGATCGGTTCCGTGTATCACTATCGACAGCGAATATACTCTCTGCTGTGACGATGCAGTCGGTCTGGCCGATCACGATAATCATAAGATATTGTTTGTGCATGTTTCCGATGCGGCTGAATATATCGCCGACGGCGGCGAACTTGACCGCGAAGCTTATCAGCGCGCTTCATCGGTTTATCTCGCCGAAGGTAAGATCGATATACTGCCGCAATTACTGACTAACGGCCTGATGAGCTTAAACGAAGGCGAAGCGCGTCTTGCTGTCTCGCTTATTGCGGTGTGTTCGAACGATCTGAATATAGTCGGGTGGTTTTTCGCGCCGTCAGTTATTAAGGTGAGTAAGAAATGCTCATACGACGAAATCGACGAGTTATACGCTAAACTAGCGGCAGACGGCGCTGCCGGCGATATGCCGGCCCTTAAATGTTTCGGCGCTGAAGGGTATAAAATAATACTTGATATCGCTGTTAATTGCAGAAATGCCCGAGAAGCACGCGGAGCGCTTAACCTTTCATTTCCCAAGTCTGAAGTTTTCGTCGAAAAACTGGACGAACGCGAACCCGCCGTTAAACTGCTTTCCGAAACGCACGTCCAGTCCGGCATCATCGTTTCCGAGTTCATGGTTTTATTTAACAGCCTTTCAGCCGCGCTGCTGGCCAGGGCTGGCGCCGCCGCATGTTTTAAGTCGTCAAAGGCGTATCCCGAGCCCGCGCTTATCGATAATTATCGTAAAATGCTCGCCGAGTCTGCTAAAACCTACGATGCCGCCGCTGCGTGGGTTATTAGGCGTAATATGAATTTCGCCGAAACCTCATACACGCCCTCGGCGCATGGAATGCTCGGCACGGCCTGTTATATCCAATCGTCTTCGCCTCTGCGGCGTTATATCGATCTGGCCAATCAGCGTCAGCTTAAAGCGATTGCCGCTAATAAGCCGGCTTATTACGATATGCAGCAGATGAAAGACCTGGCGATGTATCTTGATGCCACACTCGCTTCTATTTCGGAGGCTGAACAAGAAAGTCATTACTACTGGCTCTACTTCTACTTGAAACAAAATGCCGGAATTACCTGTGACGGCGTTGTTATCGAGGCAACCGAAGATCGGGCGCGTATCGAAATCGAAAATGTTTTTCTGCATGTTACCGCACAGGCGCGATTTTATGGCCGTTTTGCCGCCGGCGAACGCGTCGCGGTTACCGTTGAAAGCGCTAATCCGCGTGAACGGAAGTTGTTTTTTAAAGCGGTCAAGTATTAAATGAGTTTGCTCCATAAAGGCAAAAAAATGGCGAAAATGTGACTGAAAACTATTGGAAAATGTCGTCTAAATTCAAAAAAACGATTATTTGAAATGGCCTCATTAAATACTATTGGTGTCGATGTTAATGTTGTTGAAGCTCTATGAAGTATAAAGTTACTTATATTCTTAAAAATGGCGATAAAAAAAACGCCGCCGTCGAGGCCGCCGATGAGCGCGAAGCGGCCTTAGCCTTCAGTAACGACGGCTTCGTCGCCGCCGTCGAAAAAGAAACCGGCGCCGCCGGGCCCGCCAGCCTTACACCCGCGGTGGTATCGTTTTTCAGGCGGCCGGATGATTTCAGCCTTATGCTCTTTGCGCGCGAACTTTCCACATTGCTGCGCGCCGGACTTACTATGCCTGAATCGCTCGATATTATCGAAGGACACCTTAATAATAAAATGCTTAAATCCGCCGTCATTAACATAAAAAACGATATCGTCGCCGGCGCTTCATTCTCGGCGGCCGTGCGCAAACAGCCGGAAGTTTTTTCCGAACTCTTCGCTAAATGCGTTGCCGGCGGTGAAGCGGCATCCGATCTCACCGGCGTTCTCAACATATTGGCGCAAAATCTTAAAAATTCATACCAGATGAAATCGCGTCTGGTTAATATAATGCTATATCCAGCCGTGATACTCACTATCACTTTTTGCGTTTTTGCGTTTTTATTGTTTTATGTGGTGCCGTCTTTTGAAACCGTTTTTTATGAAATTAAAATCGATATACCGCCGCATACCGCCGCGTTATTTTTTATAAGCGGTTTCGTTAAAAAAAATATTACGCTGCTCGCAATTTCGGGCGTCGTACTCGCCGCCGTATTTTTATTAAGCGGCGCGGCCGCCGCGGCCCGTCGAATCGCGCTTAAATTGCTGCGTAAACTGCCAGTAAGCTCTACTATCGTCGATAATTACTCAATGTTCGTATTCAGCGGGATGTTATCTTCACTTTTACGCTCCGCGGCGCCCGCGCTTGAATCATTTACAGTGGCGCTTTTTGCCCTTAAAGACACAGTGTCCGATCATAAACGCGAGGCGGCCGTCGAAATACTTAAATCAGGCGGCTCGTTTTCAAAAGCAGTCGCCAGCCTCGATCTCGCCGACGGCGTTATGGCGCGTATGTGCGCCGTAGGCGAACGCAGCGGGAAAATATCGGATATGATCGACCTTATTAATGAATATTACCTTGAAAGCCTCCAGAACTCAATCGAACGGCTGGCTGAAGTTCTCGAACCGCTGATAATTTTTATCACCGGTATATTTATCGCCGCGCTTATACTATCGGTCTTTTTGCCGATTATTAAAATTACTATGGGCGGTATGTAATATGCAGATAAAACAACCAAAACAATCTAAAAAAACCGTGATCGAAATTTTACTCGAAACCGGAGCCATCAGCGAAGTGCAATACATTAAAGCGCTCGATTGCTCTAAAGCTGATAATATTGACCCGCTCGACGCGCTTATCACCAGGTGCGGCGCCAATCGCGAAAAAATAATGACCGCGCTTACTTCGCTCGATGACGGCATGTTGTTTCTTAATTATCTCGACGTCAATAATGCCGCGCCCGAAGTGGTCGTTAAATCCATACGCGATAATTTTTCTACCTGCGATAATATCGAACGCGAACTTATACGGCGCGGCGCGCTCGGCGAAGAAGAACTGGCGGCCGCTCTCGCACGCTATTACGAGCTCGATTTTCTTAAAGCCGTAACTATTAATTACGCCAACTGCACCGCATTTTTTACTAAATACGGCCGGAAAATATTTGATGAATGCGGTGCTATCGCGGGCGATTTCGCCGACTCCGCGCTCCTTGCTTATATCACCGATACCGCCGCATATAACAAAATTAGAATATTTGCCGAAAATGCCGGCTGCCGGGTTAAATTTGCGGTTATTACCTTTTCGCTCGCCGCCGGGCTTAAAGAAAAAGCGCGTCTTAATTCTGAAGATGATATTAACAGCGCCATTAAATCTTTTTATTCCGACCCCGCCTCCGCGGCGCAAGCCGCGGACTATAAAGAAAAAAAAGACGCGCTGACTAAAGACCTGCGGCACGCCGACCTTGCAAGCGAAACCCGGCCGGTCGTCAAACTGCTCAACACCATTATTTATAACGCGGTCGAAAAACTCGCATCCGATATCCATCTTGAAATATACGGCGGCCGAGGTAAAGTTAAATTTAGAATAGACGGCGTCCTCGTTGAGATAATGAACGACATTTCATTCGATTATTTCTTTGCAATGATATCACGCCTTAAAATTATGGCGGGCCTGCATATCGCCGAACACCGCCTGGCTCAGGACGGCCGCTTCGAGCTTAAAATAGAATCGCGGCCCGTCGATTTCAGAGTATCGGTGCTGCCGTCCATACATGGAGAAACCGCCGTGGTGCGTATTTTAAACCAGCAGGCCGCCGGGCTCGACCTTTCACAGCTCGGATTATACGGCGACGGGCTTAATAAATTCACCACCGCTATTGGCCGCCCCTACGGAATGATCCTTGTCGCCGGGCCGACCGGCTCCGGTAAGACTACCACGCTATACGGCGCCATAAGGGCTATCGCTAAAATAAGCGATAAAATCATCACGATAGAAGACCCCGTCGAATACCAGATGGATGATATAGTGCAAATACCCGTTAACGAAAAAAAAGGTCTCACTTTTTCTAAAGGCTTGCGCTCCATAGTCAGACAGGACCCCGATAAAATAATGGTCGGCGAAATACGCGACGCGGAGACCGCCCAGATCGCAGTTAACGCCGCATTGACCGGTCACACGGTCTTTTCGAGCATACACGCCAATAACGTCATCGACAGCCTCTCGCGCCTGCTCAACCTCGGTATCGAGCCTTATCAGTTCGCCGCATCATTTAATCTCATCGTCGCGCAGCGGCTCGTGCGCAAGTTATGCCCGGCATGTAAAACCGTCGATGATACCGATGCCGCCCGAACTTCTGAATTCGCCGATACCACGGTTTATCGGGCTTCACAATGCGCGCAGTGCGGCGATATCGGATACCGCGGCCGGACGGCCATATTCGAAATACTTGAAATGAACGATCAAATACGCGAAATGATCATCGAAGGCCGCTCGCCGCTGCTTATCAGACAAAAAGCCATCGAATCCGGCATGACCACACTGCGGCGCGCCGCGTGCGAAAAAGTTAAAGCGGCCGTTACCTCTATCGATGAAATTAACCGGGTGACTTTTGAATGAAGATGAAGAAAATAAGTTGAATATAATAAGTTGAATATAATAAGATAAAGAAAATAAGTTGAATATAATAAGTTGAATATAATAAGATAAAGAAAATAAGTTGAATATAATAAGATAAAGAAAATAAAATAAAGATAATAAGAATATAATAAGATGAAAAAGATGGTGGAGATTATTAACTCTGCGGTGAAATTTAAGATAAAACCGAAGTCGTTGGTTATTATTTGGTTTATAATGGTGTTTTTAAAATTATGATAATTATCAGCATAATCGAAGATCAAATACACATAGCGCCGCTTCTTAAAGATAAAACGCTCGATTACAATCAGCGCATTATCATTAACGCCGCTTCCGCTTCCGCTTTAACTTCCGCGGTATCGATAACGTCATCAGCGCCGGCGTCTGCATCAGCATCAGTAGCCGCAGCGGCCGTAACCGCCGGCGAACTTTACGATGCGCGTCAAAAAATCATTGTTTCATGCGGCACACGTTTGCTCGAACCTAACGGCGCGACCGCCGTTTTTATCGATGAACGCAAATCATACTTCGCCGCGCTTAAAGACCCGCGGCTCGACGATAAATTAAAACTTGACGATTATATCAAATGGAATGTCAGGCAGAACTGTAATATCGATAATTTTGAATATTCCCACGCGCCCGGCGATGAAGGTCTTATCTACGCCTCCGCCGTCTGCGCGAAGCGTGTCGCCGCCGCTAAAAACGCCATGACGCGATTCGCCGATAAGATTATATGCATGGATACCCACCTGTTTAATGAAATTAATCACCTTAAAACCCTCGGCTTAATTAATAACGATGATCGCGATTTCGCTCTGCTTAAACTCTGCGGCGATTACGCATCCATTACTCGCTTTGCGCCCGGCGCCGGCTTTGAACGCCTCGAGTTCGATTTTATGTGTAAAGTGTTGCTGTGCGATTATAAAGTTGATCAGAGCGGCTACGGCACGCAGGAACTTATGCTGATGCATGAGATGATTAAAATTATATCCAGATGGCAACCAAACTTTTCCGCGCCAAAACAAAAGCCCGCAAAATTATTCCTGCTTAACGCCGCTGGCGGCCAGGCGCCCTATTATCTGCGCCTGCGTATAGCCGAAGAACTGACCGATAATTTATATTATGTTAACATGAGTGAGAGCGTTGATAATTTTAATTATGCCGATTTTAACCTCGAGGCAATGTGCGGCAGGTGGAAATAACTTTGATAGTGAACAGAGAACAGTGAACAGTGCATAGTGAATAGAGAATAGTGAATAGTGAATAGTTAAGGAATAAACTCGCTTCGCGAGTTTTTATAAAAAAATAACTGCACGACCATATAAACATTATAATTTATTTTGAGGAATGTTATGAAGCAAGTTTACTTTAATTTCATTAATAACGGCCGCGGCCGGGATAAAGTTAATGAAACAGCTCGGCAGTATTTAATATTTGCACTGCTGCTCGCCGCTAATATATTTATGATCATTTATTGTTTTAATTTGTTATCTTATCGGGCCGCTGCCCCGCCGCCGACTGAAGTTTTACATTATACCGCTAATTCTATTGTTGATTCGACCGCCGACCCGGCTACGGATTATGCCGTGAATTTTCCTGCTGCCGGCTTAAATGCAAATCAATCAGATGCGGTCTGGCTCACTAAAGCCGAACTCGATCTTTCCGCTTTCGATTCGTCATCGCTTGCCGCCGTTAAAAACGCTTTCGCTAATTTTGACACGAATTATCTTAAAAAATTATCAGCCGATCTCAATGAACTTAATCTTAAATCAACGCTATCGCCATTCTTAATCTTAAAAATCGTCGAAGCGGCGTTCCAAAATTATATATTTATTAATTCATTCACTATCAGCCGCACAACGCCCCTTAAGGCGGCCGTTAAAATTCACGGCTTTACACCGTCAAATAATTACTTCATTACTTTCAGCGACTATTTATCGCGAATCAGCGATATAGACGGCTTTACTTTCGAAACCAAAGAAAACCCGGGCTTGCGCACGCGCGGTAACGTCTCGACGCCCGAAGATAAAGGCGGTATTAATTTTAGCGTTACGTTCGATTATACAGTCGAAATAAAATGATGCATTAATTAATACTTAATGATATAAAGTGACCGGTGATACATTTATGATTAAAAAAATTAATTTTGTTTTATTTATAACCCTGATACTCTTAATTTTTATTTCAGTCTCCCTGCGCGCCAACCTTGCCGCGCTAATTAAGCCGCCGGCGCCGGATATAATTGCAGAACGGCAGGCCGTTAAAGAATTGTGTGAAAATGCCGCTAAACTCTTCGCCGGCTTTTTTTCCGAATCACATAGGGTTAAATTTTACTCCGATATCGATACGTTCGCTAAATCACAAAGTCTCCACATAACCTCCGTTACACATCGCAGCGCCCTCGCCGATTCTTCATACTCGCTGCTTAATATTAACAAAACTCTATTTACAATCAACCTCAGCGGCCGCTACACCGATATTAAAAACTTCCTGTTTATATTAGAAAGCCAGCCCTACATAAATTCATTCGAATCGTTAAAGCTGTCACCCGCCGCCACGCCCGGCCGCGCCGCGCTCGAAGTGCAATATGCGCTCTATTCGTTCGCCTCGCTTAAACCGCTTAAACCCGGCGATCGCCCGTTTATAACTAAATTCACTCCGCTGCACACAACGGCCAGAATCGATTCAATCGATAAAGCCGCTACTGTAGATCTTTTCGATAACCGTGCGCCGCGCGACGTAAATTCCGCCAATTTAACGATAGCCGATCCCGGCAAAGCCGCCGATAAATCCACCGATAAACCGGCAGCTAACACTTCCGAAGTAGACACTGCCGTAAATTTATTTCTTAACCCGGCCATAAAAAAAGTCTCCGAATCTAAGCCGGATGTCATAAATAAATCATCCTTAAACTCAGGCCGCCTCGTCTATAACGGCTATTACTTCGATTCTAAAAAAGGAATAAAAGCCTTTATCGACTTCGACGGCCATATCGAAGTAATATCGGCAGGCAGCACCGTCGGCGGCTCCTACACAGTAACCGCGCTCAGCGAGTCAAAAGTTGCCCTGGCTAACACCGAAGAACCTTACGACACCATGGAAGCGTCTCTTAATACCGCGGGGCAATGACAATAACAACAATAATGAAACTTTTCGACCGGGTTAAGGTTTCGAAAAAACTCGAATTGCAGAGATTGAAGGAAGATTACCCTATAGTTGAATTTTAATCTTCTTTATGCTATAATAAACGTATAATATACTCAAAAATAAAGGAGCAGTTATGAAAAAAATATTGGTATATTCGATTATATTGATTCTACTTATGGCGCTGCCGGCGTTTGCCGGAGAGGCGATCGATAAATTATTGAGCAGCCGCGGATTGAAAGATATTAAACTGCTGGCGCCGGTTAAAACAGGCGGTCTGCCCTTGATGGATGCCCTTAATTTGCGTTCGAGCGCCCGCGAGTTTTCTTCGAATGAGCTTCCGGCGCAGATTCTTTCTGATTTGCTCTGGGCCGCCTGCGGCATCAACCGCTCGGAGTCCGGCAAAAAAACCACTCCTACCGCGAGAAATTGGCAGGACACCGATATTTATGTATTTACGCATTCCGGCATTTATTTATACGAGGCTAAAGAACATAAGTTGAAATTTATAAGACATGGAAACCACTTAAAAGCTACCGGCAAGCAGGATTTCGTCGAAAAAGCCGCGCTCAGTTTAGTTTTTGTTTCCGATTTATCTAAAATGGATAAACAGACGGCAAGAGAAGATAAAATGATGTATGCCGGCGTCCACGCCGGTTGCATTACTCAAAATGTTTATCTTTACTGCGCTTCGGCCGGCTTGAATACCGTAACGCGCCGTATGATGGATTTTGAAGCGCTGGCGCCGCTGATGGGATTATCGGCCGATCAGACGATAATTCTTGCCCAGAGCGTGGGTTACAGGCCGTAATTTTTGATGGTAACGCTCCTGAAATTGCTTGAAAAAGTTATACTAATCCCATAAATAATCAGACGGTAATTCGAATAAACATATAATAATTTAATCAGCGGAGGAAATATCGTGAGAACTTATATTAAAATCGTTGTATTGGCATTGTTTATATCGTTTTTTTCATTTCGGGCATTTGCCGGCGATGATCATTTTAATAAATGCGGCGAAGCTAGAAATCTTATTTTATGCGGTCTTGAGTTATATCTTATCGATCACATGGATGCTGCGCCGGAATCCTTTGAAAAAATTATAAACACCGGCCTCGTGGAGGGAGAATATCTTAGCGCACCTCAGAGCTGCCCGTCCGGCGGTACTTTCTCATATTCGTTCAAGCCTGCCGGCGATGATATATTTCCGAGGAACGCAGTTACAAGCGGGGGAAAAAGATATATTTTAGAAATCAATTGTTCTGTTCACGGCGTTATCGACGTTTATTTCGCTGAAAATGAAAAGAAAAAATTCGCGATGCCGTCGACGGAAAAAGCCGGGGCCTGCATTTCAAACATGAAGACAATAAAAGGCGCTCTCGAGCTTTATTATATGGATAAAAACGCAGATGCCCGGAGTATGGAAGATCTGCTTAAAAACGGATATCTCAAATGCAATCCCACATGTTATTCAAATGGAAAGTATGAGTTAAAAAAACGCGCTTCGGGCTTCGGAGCGGCTTCCTGCGATGTTGAATGCACGGTGCATGGAAATCTTGAAAAAATCAAATTATAAAAGAATAAAATATGGCATGAAGAATTGCCGCATTCTGTGTATAATAAAAAAGAGAGTGAAAAGCAGCCATGAGCAGTAGAGCGCCATTTCAGGTTATAGTTTTCCCATATTTTGAGTCAGAGAAGGGTGAAAAGCGGTATGCGATATTCCGCCGAAGTGACAATTTAGAATGGCAGGGAATAGCGGGCGGAGGCGAAGCCAATGAAACTCCACTTTATTCTGCCAGAAGAGAAAGTTTTGAAGAAGCTGGAATAAGTAAAGACGCGGAATTTATTCAGCTAGAATCGATATCGTATCTACCTGTACCGCAGGTAGTGCAGGATTATATATGGGGCGAAGATTGTCTTGTAATTCCGCAATATTCATTTGGAGTGAAAGTTAGATCGGAAAAATTTGAAATCTCCGGCGAGCACGTTGAGTATCGATGGCTATCAGCCGTCGAAGCCGCGGCGTTATTAAAATGGGACAGCAATCGCAACGCGCTCTGGGAGTTAAATAAGAGATTAGAGACCGGCCGTCTATATTACAGGCGAAAGATGAAGCATCGAATCCGTTCCGCCGCGCTTATTTTCAATGATAAAGATGAAATTCTTCTGGTTTTGCATGTTCACCCGCAAACGGGAGAAGAATGGTGGGTCCCGCCCGGCGGCGGCCTTGAAGATGGCGACCGCTCGATTTTTGAGTGCGCGAATAGAGAAGTATATGAAGAGACTGGCATGAGCGTATCAACGGAGAATATCGCCTTCATTAGAGAATTTCAGGACAATGAAAACGAATCATTGAATATCGAAATATTTTGTACGACAGGCAAATATAGCGGCGATCCGACAATTAAAAACGTTTATGGCAAAGGCCCCGATGAACATTACATAAAGGATGTCCGCTGGTTTTCAAAGGATGCATTGAATAAAATAACCGTTTATCCTGAAGAATTAAAGGAAGATATCTGGATACAACGCGATTCAGTATTAATTGATATTAAATATTTAGGAAGGCAAATCGGCTGAAATGGATATTGCTTTACTGGAGGCACCTTCTAAAAATAATTATCGTTATTAAATGATCATTGCAGAAGCGATAACTGTCAAAAAGGTAAGGCGATACTTTTGCTTGATAAGGCCGAAGAAGTTCTTGCCGATAGTGGCGTGCTCTGCAATTACTGGCATCGAATGAAACAAAGGGAGCCTTGGCTACTAACGGCACTTTCACAAACAGTGTACGTAAATCATTCTATATTGGCATATATGCGCAACTAAATTTGGATATTCAAGGCGTTAGGCGAAAGGCGTGCGCCCCACGAGGGCTTATGTTTTCAATCATCACAATATGCGGCCCGCACGATGCTGTCTCGATATCAAGTTTTATCAACAAAGACCTAAACACAAACAAATTTCTGAAAATAACTTGATAATTATCAAAAATTATTATATTATGATATAATATTAACAAGCAAATGCAAATTTTGTAGTTTTTTAGAATTGAATCGGAGGTCAATATGGTTGATTTATTTTCGGAAATTGTAAAAGGATTCAAAAAATTTCTTTTTCGTGACATCTCATATTTTCTTGGAGGTTTTTTTGTTATTTTGAGTTTTCTAATTTACAAGAATCAAAAGAAGTTATTATTTAAATTCCTCTTGGGTAATGAATTACCTTGGTATACTATTTGCTTGGCGGCTTTCTTTTGTTATTTGTGTGGTTATGCAATTCAGGAAGTCAGCTCCTTTTTTAATTTTACTCGAACAAAAGTCGGTTTTTTACAGAATGATTGGCATTTTGATTTCTATTCACTTTTTATGAAAACCATACCAAAACATTTTTCTAATGAAATTGAATTTAAAAAGAGATATAGCCAAGCAAAAGATTGGTTAGAATATAGTCAGTTTACAACAAAAAAAGAGAATTTTGAACGAACACAATCATTAAAGAATCTTGGGACTTCACTAGGACCTTCTTTCCTCCTTGCCTCCATAATTTTATTAATAGACATTTTTTTTATCAAACCTGAATTCACTGTTTTAATCATATGTTTATGCATATTTGTTGGATTTCTGATTAAATTCCGGAAATTGGTGGAATTTTGGCCTTATCTTTTCTTTGGATTTATTTTTTTCTCGGAATTGGCATCTCCTAGCAAAAGAGTTATTCTATGTTTGAGTTTTTTGGGGCTAGGGGTTGTGTTTTGGATGATAGGATGGATAAAAGTTATCCAACAAAGTGAAGATTTATTGGAATGGTTTGATAATTTCCTAGCCAATGCTGAAAAAATGAAGAATGAAAAAACTAGAAGGATAGAAGAAATGAACGATTTTGAAAAAAAAGGTGTAATTTCGCAGAAAATTCACGATGAGAAAGTGAAAGAAATTTTATCATCTGAACCTATCCAATTATTCGAATAAAACCAATAATAGCAACGGTTTAACCTTAAAATACAATTGTGTTCAAAAATCAGTTGTGACGGATAATTTATTGCAATAAACTATATTAATGGGATAGGTTCCTCAGTTCTTTTATTCTTTTCAAAATTTTTAATAATAAAAAACTTTATATCATTAATTTATATGCGTGAAGGATCCGTTTATGAAATTTTAAAAATTGGCTACAAAAACAAATGTGAAATAATGAATATTTATTACAAATTATAATAATTCTTACCAGTTCGACGTGCTCGCTTCCGGCTTCACACCGTCGGGCTGGATAAAGACCTACTGTATTACCAAACAGTTATTGTTCAAGATAATTATATTTTCCTAAAGATGCTTTGTTTCTAAACCGGGAGGCGCGCGCCCACCGGGGGCTCGTATTATTCAAACTAAAATACGCGTTCCGCCGGCTGGGCCCGCAGAATCGCTACCCGACACTAATAAAATAATTAAAGAACTAAAGATATAATGGGACATTTCTATCTGTGCTTGACAAAAATACTTTGACAAATGTTTGTAAACATTGTATAATATTTACACAGATTAATATCTTGAAAAAATGCTTGATGTATTATAGCCAAAATTATTAAATGATGAATTAAGATTAGATAAAATAAACTAAATAGTTAATTTGATATTATTATGATTCAGTAATATATTTATTTACAATAATACTCTTAAAGTGACATTAACCGGAGGCTATTTATGGTCGGAAAAAACAAACAAAAAATTGAACTTGAAATTAATGATAATGTATTTGAAAATTCTGATAATAGCGATGAGATAATAATGACAGAGCCTTTTGATCCAACACAGATAAATATTTTGCCAAAGCAAGATTCTTTATCTAACGTAATCGAGAGACTGCGCAACAATGAAATTGATATGAATACTGAGTTTCAGAGGCACGCCGATCTTTGGGAATTATCAAAAATGTCAAAGTTTATAGAGTCAATACTAATTCGGTTTCCAATACCAGCATTTTTTTTTGATGCAAGTGACGATAACAATTGGCTAATTGTTGATGGATTACAAAGACTATCTTCAATTAAAAAATTTGTAATTGATAAAAAACTTAAACTCAAAGGATTAGAATACTTAACTGATTTTGAGGGCCATAATTATGATGAGCTCCCTAGAAAATATCAAAGACGAATAAATGAGTGTCCAATTACTCTGTTTATTATTCAACCAGGTACACCCGAAGAGGTTAAATATTCTATTTTTCGTCGTATTAATACAGGCGGACTCGTTTTAAATGATCAAGAAATACGAAATGCCATGGCTCCCCAATCGTTAAGAGAATATATAGGAAAACTTGCCCAAAACGAGCATTTAATTTGTACGATGGGTGACCAAAGTAAAAGAATGATAGATCAAGAACTAGTTCTAAGATTTTTGGCATTTTATTCAATGGACTATGCGCTTGGCACAAAAAGCATTAGATCATTTCTTGACGAAATGATGAAAGAATTAAAAAAATATGATCGCAATGAACTAAACAATCTTGAGCAAATTTTTTCAATCGCATTGGAGAGATGTTGGTTAATTTTTAAAGAAGAGGCATTTGTAAAGTACAATGAAGGTAATGAATTATTTAGTAAACGTAAAAATTCAACATTATTTGAAGTTTGGACTGTAGAACTTGCCAATCTTTCAGAAAAAAATTTTTTTAAACTTGTAACAAAAAAACACGAAGTTGTTAAAAAACATAGAAAATTAATGAATGGTGATCAAGAATATATTAAATCAATAACCTATTCCACTCAAAAACGAGAACATTTTAAGATAAGACATAAAAAAGTTAATGATGTTATTCAGGAGGTATTAAATGATTGAGTTTATACGTGTTCAACGTTTTAAAACTTTGATGGATGCGAGTTTTCCTCTTGCCGGTCTCAATATATTTTCTGGTCTCAATGGCATGGGTAAATCTTCACTTTTACAGGTTTTGCTTCTTCTGAGACAATCTTTCGAGCGTCATATGTTGTTAGATAAAGGCCTTCTACTTAAAGGTGATTACGTATCACTTGGAACGGGTCAAGATATTCTTGCCGAGCAAGCCGATAATGAATCTATTGAATTCCTAATTAAATGGAAAGACATTTCACCAATTATTTTTAATTTTAATTATGCGGCTGAAAATGAACTTCAGCCACTTAATAAAAAAGAAATCCCTCAGGTTGTAGATTATGAAGTAATAAAAAAAAGGAGTCTTTTTAATCAAAATTTTCAATATCTTTCTGCAGACAGAATAAGTCCTAAAACATCTTATGAAATATCTGATTATTATATTAGTGAATTAAATTCTCTTGGAAATCATGGAGAATATACAATTCATTATATTGCAGAGTATGGAACAAAAGCAATTAATATACAAAATTTAAAGCACGAAAATTCTATATCAAATAGTCTAATTGAAAATCTTGATTGTTGGATGTCTGAAATTACCCCGAGCATAAGAATCCACGCTTCGCTTCAAAGACAATTAAATTCTGTATCGCTATGTTATGCTTTCAGCAATGAAAAAAACATAACTGCGGATTTCAAGCCACAAAATGTTGGTTTTGGATTAACTTATGTCTTGCCGGTTGTGACTGCAATTATTCGTGCCAAGCCAGGAGATTTATTAATTATTGAAAATCCTGAATCTCATCTACACCCTTCAGGACAATCTATTCTTGGTAAATTGTGTGCACTTGCCGCTAAAGGTGGTGTTCAACTTTTTATTGAATCTCATTCAGATCATTTCATTAATGGTGTTCGTGTTGCGGTTAAAGAAGGCTTTATTAATAATGCCGATGTTCACCTTTTTTATCTTGAAAGAAATAGTTCCAAGCAACATTCTTCAAACATTATTTCTCCCGAAATAAATGAAAATGGTAGAATAAATATTTGGCCACAAGGTTTTTTTGATGAAGCCGACAAACAATTGGAGAAATTGTTATGAGTCGATTTCTTATATTCAATCATCATTCTTTACCTTTCGCTTCAAAAGAAGTTGCTATGTCATCAGTTGTTAATTTTTTAAAGATATGTAATAAGGCGAAGAATCTTGGATTATCGACAATTCTAGTTGATGAAAGTATCGATAAAAATTGGTTTCGTCTGCAACTTTCTCCGGGGTATTTTTGGAATGATTGGTATTTACAATTTAATAATGATGAAAACATAGATATCATACGTACTTTTAGAAGCATAAACACGCGTCAACCAATGTTTTCTATTGAAGATATTAATAAAGGATTAGATCTGTTAGAAGTTAAACTAAATGGTAATGATAATTATCCTGCACTTAGAGCTGCGGTATGGCACGAAGCACACTTGGCTAGTTTTCCAACAAACAGTAATTGGACTATTTCTCCAATCCAAGTAGAAGTTAATGAAATTGCACAAGACGGAACATTAAATTCTAAACGATATAATATTATAAATATTTATTCCATGGAAATTTTAAGTATAATAGAAGAAGAATTAAAAAAACAAATGAATTGTCAGATTCATTCAGGAAGAATGATCATGACAAGCAAAAAGGACTTATATCCTTTTATTGATTTCTGTGGAAAAGCCCCCGAACAGTTGAATAACTGGTCGAATTCAGTCACTTTGTTAGAGCAGGTCAAAGAATCACTTGCATCACTTAATATTTTTGCTGAAAAATGGAAAAACGGAGAGTTAAATAATTATTCACATATTAACTTGAAAAGTATCGGACTTAATCACAGAGTTAGCGGTGAATCAGAGACAGTACTACAGAATTCAAACCTAAAAAAAGAACGTGAATTTTACCTTCCTAATGGCAATAAAGAGTTATTTGAAAATCATATTAAATTGGCAAGAGGGTTCAGAGTTTATTTTTTCCCGGATGTCCAGACTAAAATTGTTTATATTGGATATATTGGTTCTCACATGAGGGATGAATAAAGAAGAACCAGAAATAAAAACTTGTGGTGCATGTAGAATTTTGAAAAAAATGTTAATATTACATTAATTTTAATATTTATAATATTATCATCTTCATTAGCTCTTGCTTATGAGCATAGCGGAAGAATAAATTATATCAGCTTTCCAGAAATTAAATTTAACAAACATATATCGCAGTGGTTGGAGGTCGTGAAGTCACTTCTAAAAAAGTTATTTATGAACGCAATTCTAGAAAATGCTTGTAAAAAAGGTTAAAATAGTTTACCGAGATATAAAAAAACGATAAAAAAAATAAAAAAACCCTTGAATTTAATAAAATAATGTTATATAATTTTGTTAATCAATTTAATGTTAACTAAGGTCTTTATTTAATCATATTTTTTAGTTAAGGAGCGTAATATGCTTCAAAGTTTATATTCTCTCGGTCAATACCGCATTGACTCTACTAAAAATGCTAACCCGTCAAATGTTTCTGCCGAAAAAGAAGAACAGATAAAAAACACTCTCGATATTCTGCCTAAAGCTAAGGGAAGCAAAAAGCAGATGGTTGTTTATATTAAACTAAAAAAAGAAAATGATGCTTATATTTATGACGGCCTTGGTTATGACGAATTAGATCATTCAAAACCGTTGCGTTATCTATACAAAAACGGTTCTCCTAACGGTGGAGATCAAACATTTATATCTAAAATAACTGATATTGAAAAAACTTTTAATCGTATTTTTTTACCTTTTGATAAATTAATCGTATATTATAAAAATAACCAAAATACGAGTAAAGAATTTGAAAGTTTAAAAAAATGCGTCACTTCGGATCCTGATTTATATGAAAAAGTAAAAAGTGAAACCAAAACTGAAGTAACTAATTCTTTAGACCAGTGTGATTTTTTAACTTTTAAAATTTATAATAATAATGGCGTGGAGAATTCTCGTTATATAAACGAAATGCCTGAGGTACAGGATTATTTTTATGAAATATGCGTTACCAACGATGATAAAAAATATGAATATTCAGCGGAAAATAAATCTTGCTGCGTTTGTCATAAAGTTAAAAAAGTTTTTGGCAAAAAAGCTTTTCCATTCAGTTTTTATACTATAGATAAGCCCGGATTCATTACCGGAGGTTTTAACAAAGAAAAATCGTGGAAAAATCTTCCGATTTGTGGTTCGTGCGCAGATATTTTGGCGGTTGGTCAGAAAATGACGGAAGAATCTCTCCGCTTTTCTTTATGTGGTCAGTCATATTTGTTAATGCCTAAATTTCATAATCAGGTTTTAAATAAAGAAATAATTGAAATGCTATGCGACTTTTCAAAAAAATTAAGTATTGCCGACCGTAAAGATTATAATGCTATAAATGCTTTAGAAGAAGATGTTATTGAAATTCTTGGCAATAGCAAAGATTATATAAATTCAACGCTTGTTTTTTTTGAAAAACAAAACAGTGCCTTTAGAGTATTGTTGCTAATCGAAGATATCCTTCCGACTCGGTTTAAAGAATTATATGCAGCCAAAGCCGAAACTACGCAATGGTCTAAAAATTACAGAAGTGACGATAAATTTTTCTTTAGCTTCCGTATAGTTAAAAATTTCTTTTCAGGAAACAAGGATTTTTTTGAAGTGCTTTCGAAAATTTTTTATTCTCAAAACATTGATTACAGGTTGTGCGTTAGAAATATTATGGAAAAAGTACGACAGGATTTTAAATCAAAAAAAGAGAAAAATGAACATTTTACAATTTTAAATGGCCTTGCTATGCTTAAATTTTTCTTTGAACTTGGATTGTTTAAAAATAAAAATCATATAAAAGGAGATGAGTTAATGCAGGAAATTAATAATATTTCGCAACCCATCGGCGGCATTGGCGAAGAATATTCGCAGAAGCAAAAAAAAGTGATTGAAGATTTTTTTAACTCTAATAAAGATTTTTTTGATTCGGCGATGAAAAAAGCGATTTTTTTACTCGGCGCTCTGGCAAAGAAGCTATTGAACATTCAATCGCGTGATAGAAACGCCACGCCTTTTTATGAGCATTTAAAAGGCCTTAAAATGAGCGAAAAAGATATATTGGGACTTTTGCCGAAAATACAGAATAAACTTATCGAGTATAATAAAAATTATTATCAGGCTCTTGAAACTATTATTTCTGTTTATTTTGTTGAAAGTAAGGCTAAATTTAATATGAGTTGTGATGAAATTAATTTTTATTTTGCGCTGGGTATGAATTTACATAAAAATATAAGCGTGATCAACGAAGAAAATGAAGATAACGAAAAATTGGAAGGAGCGAATAAGTAATGAGTGAATTATTAAAAACAAGGTCTGAACTTTTATTTTTATACGACGCTAAAGACTCGAATCCTAACGGTGATCCGCTCGATGAAAATAAACCTCGTATGGATGAGGAAAGAAGCGTTAATTTAGTTACGGATGTAAGATTGAAAAGAACTATCAGAGATTATTTATATGAATATAAAGAATTTAACGGAACTAATGGGAAAGATATATTCGTTAGAGAAATAAAAGATGATAAGGGGAATGTTCAGGACGGTAAAAAGCGTGCTTCTAATTTTTTCAAAGATAAAAAAAATGCGGCCGAAGTTGAAAAAGAAGTACTGGAAAAATGTATAGATGTAAGACTTTTTGGCGCCACAATCCCTCTGGATAAAGATTCCGTGACATTTACCGGTCCCGTTCAATTCAAAATGGGCCGCAGTTTACATCCCGTTCAGATTAATCATATTAAAGGCACCGGCGCTTTTGCTTCTGGTGAAGGAAAAGGCCAGGCAACTTTTCGCGAAGAATATTTCGTTATGTATTCGCTTATAGGCTTTTACGGCATTATAAACGAAAATGCAGCTAAATATACTAAATTAACGAATGATGATGTAACTCTTTTACTCGACGGTATCTGGAACGGCACTAAAAATTTAATATCTCGTTCGAAGATTGGTCAGACGCCCCGGCTGCTTCTTAAAATCGATTATAAGGAGCCGAATTTTTTAATTGGCGATCTTGATTCTTATTTAAAACTAATCATTAACGAAAATTTATCGACACCCGAAAAAATACGAGATACCGATGATTATCAAGTTGATTTAACCGGATTGGTTAAAATCTTAAAACAATATCAGGATAAAATTGATAAAATAAATTTTAAAACTGACGATCGTTTATTTTATAGCATTGACGGTAAACAGGTTAAACTTACTGAGGCGCTTGGAGGGTTTAATCCGGTCGAAATATCTTTGTAATTTATAACAGTATAATATAATGTTTTAAAGTCTTAAATTAAATTCGCTTAATATGCGGGGTTTAAATGCAACAATATAATAAAATATTAATATTTGAAATTTTCGGCGATTATGGGCATTTTAAAAAACCATACACTACGACTTCGCCGCTCACCTTTTCATTTCCTCCAAAACCTTCGGTTGCAGGTATTATTGGAGCTATAATCGGAATAGAAAAAAACCATGTTCATTCAACTCTTAAAGATGGCGAGTATGAAATCGGAATAAAAATTGTAAATCCGGTATCTAAAACAAGGATCGCTACTAATCTTATCGATACCAAAAAATCTTTTTTCAGAATCGAAGTTAGAAACCAGATAAGATTTGAAGTGCTTAAAAATCCGTGCTATAAAATATATTTTAGAGCAAATTCCGAAAAAACCCTTGAGCTTATGAGTTCGCTTCATCAAAATTTATCGGAGCATAAATCGCATTATACCGTTTCATTGGGGTTAAGCCAGATGCTATGCAATTTTAAAAATCCGGAAATAATTGACGCCGTTTTTATATCTGAATTGAAAGAAAATATAGAAATGGATACGGTGATTATTAGAAACGAAAATTACGAACTTGAGTATCTTTATAATCATAAATCGCCGAGCGAGTATTATATAATAAAAATGCCGCATGTAATGAATGATGAACGAATTGTATCTAAATTTTCTGAATTTTATTTCGAGCCTAATACTAAAAAACTTAAATGCTTGAAAGCTAAAAATTTCTGGAAAGCCGGAACGGAAAATGTCGTTTTGTTTTAAATTTGAAGCGCATCCCGGCGTTCGATTAATTGATCATCTAACGAGCGTCGGGAACGAATCCAAAAGGATCGTAAAATCAAAAAAACTGAATTTACCTTTTTTCGATATCATCACAAATCTATCGATATTGATCGGATTTTGTCATGATTTCGGAAAAGCGTCATCTTATTTTCAAAAATATATAAAAAACGAATCTACAAAAATTAAAAATAAAAACGAGTTAAAGAATCACAGTCGCATTTCAGCATTATTTGGTATGTATGCTTCAACTTGTTATATAACCGACATTTTATCTGATATAAACTCAAAAAACTCAAAAAATTCGGAGATTGGTTTTGATAAAAACGGTCTAATGCTTTTAAATATAATGCCGGCAGTGGTTTACTTAATAATTAACCGTCATCATGGTAATTTAAAAGATTTATCGGAGGAAATCAATTATATTAGAATTACGCTTGGTGATGGTGAAGAAAGCGATCTGGCAATTATTTTTCAACAATTAAATTCCATGAAGGCTGATGAAGAAAGCCAGTGTGAAATCGATGAAATCGTTCGACTAATATCAAAAAGCATTACAACTAAGCTTTCGATAGCCGATTTTTCAAAATTTATAGGTTCTGACAATCTTAAATTGACAGGCAAATCTTTTTCGAAAATATTGAATGAAGTTAAAAATGCCAGTAACGCTGATACATCTTTTATGCTTTATTATATTACTGAATTGTTATATTCAATTCTTTTGTATTGCGATAAAGAACATGCTATTTTTCATGAATTTAATATTTCAGAAAAAGTTTCATTAAGTGCCGATATAATCGATCGTTATTATTGCCTGAAAAAATATAATTGTCCGCAAAATAGTCTCGATGAAATTCGTAATAAATATTATAATGCCGTTACATCGAAAGCTGGAGAAATCGATCTTAACGAATATATTTACTCAATTAATATGCCAACCGGAACGGGAAAAACTTTGACATCGGTTTCTTTCGCTTTAAAATTGAAAGCGCGTCTAATGGAGGCACAGAAGACTAATTATAAAATAATTTATTGCCTTCCTTTCATAAGCGTTATTGATCAAAATTATGGAGTAATGCTCGATGTATTAAATAAACTTAATATTATCGGCGATTCTCAAAAAATTATCAAATATCATTCACTTGCCGACGCAAAATTTGAAAAAAATCGTTCGGGCTCAGTCTCACCATCTAATTTTGAAGACGAGTATGAGGACGATAATACAATCACAGGAGCAAAAGCCAAATTTTTACTGGAAAATTGGCGTTCTGAGTTTGTTTTTACTACTTTTGTTCAATTTTTCGATTCTTTTTTTACTAACAGGAATTCGACGGCTTTAAGATTTCATAATATGGCTAATTCGATTGTTATTTTGGATGAAATTCAAAATATTCCTAATAAATTCTGGAAAATAATAAATATAACTATGAATTTTCTGGCTCGTTTTTTTAACATTTATTTTATATTATCGACGGCCACGCTTCCGCTAATTTTTTCGGCAAGTGATAACGAAATATCGGAACTTACGTTTCCGGTAATGTCTGATAAAGTTCATTTAATGCCCGAACGAATAAAAATCGATGTTAACGATCTTTTCGAAAATACAAGCGTCAAAGAATTTAAAAAAACAACGCTTGAAGAGCTTGCAATTCATCTATCAAAAGTTCTTAATGAAAAAAAGTTTAAAAGTGCTTTAATAGTTTTAAACACAATAGAATCATCTTTATTTTTTTACGATTTAATAAAAAATAAACTTGAATATAATGAAATTAACCATAAATATGAACTTATTTATCTATCGACTAATATAATTCCAAAAGAAAGAATGGCCCGGATCGATAAAATTAAAGATTCAACTTTTCACGCCGGCAAAGTTATTCTTGTATCTACGCAAATGGTGGAGGCCGGCGTGGATATAGATTTTGAATATGTTATCCGCGATATGGCTCCGCTGGATTCTATTAATCAGGTTGGCGGCAGGTGCAATCGAAATTTTAGAAATTCCGTGCCTGGTATTTTAAAATTATTATATTTATACGACAAAAAGAAAGAAAAGAGAAATATTTATTCGAAATTGATATATGATTCAGTTTTACTTGATAAAACAAAAGAATGTTTAATCGAATTTAAAGATAATAACGGTTATATAAAAGAGTCGCAATTTAGTGGAATGGCTTATTCATATTTTAATAAAGTGAGAAAAAGTATGTCTGAAGCTGGCATTTCAGATACTATTATGGAATATATAAAAAAATTAAAATTTTCTTTAAAAGATGAAGAGGATGAAATTGATTTGTTTAAACTTATTAATGAAGCGGCATATGAGCGTAATGTTTTTATAGAAGTTGATGAACGGGCAGCCGATATACTCGCAGAGTATAATAAAATCAAATGTATAAAAAATCGTTTTGAAAGAAAAGATAAATTTGAAACAATTCGTAAAGACTTTCTCTCTTACGTTATCAGTGTTCCTAAAAATAAAATTAACGATTCTTGTGATGATGAAAATGATCTTGTTATTATAACGAAAAATGAACTTTTGGGTTCTTATGACCATATTACCGGTTTTATTAGAAATAAACACGATTTAATTATATAGGCAGGCGGTTTTAGAATGAATTTTATGAATATTAAGGTTTTTAAAATTAGTTTTTCCGATATGGAAATAGAAAGGCGTAATACCGCCAAAATTAGAGCTTATATAGCCAGCAGACACCCTGAATACAGCGAATTACATAATCATAAACCTGATGGACGGCCTATTTATCGTTATCCGGTTATTCAATATAAAGTTATTAACGGAAGGGCGGTTATTATAGGGTATAACGAAGGCGGCGATATTCTTGAAAGTTTTATACTTGAAGAGGAAAAACTTATAATAAATGGTCACGTTCTGGACATAAACGAAAAGTATATTACAAAAAAGATCGAACGTTTTGGCGTTTGTGATAATGAATTGTTTGAGTATAAATTTATAAACCCATGGTTTGCTTTAAATTCAGAAAATTATCAGAAATACATTGAAAATAATGCGATTGAAAAAATTAAATTACTTGAAAAAATATTAATTGGCAATATTATATCGATTGCGAAGGGTTTTGGTTATACCATAAAGTCGCAATTAGAATGTCGATTAATGGTAAATCCCATCGAAATTAAGTTGAAAGATAAAATTATGCTCGGCTTTAATGGCAGTTTTCTGATAAATTTCAAGCTGCCTGACCTTATGGGTATAGGTAAAATGGTCTCCAGAGGTTTCGGCGCCGTCGAAACTATATGCAGGTAATAACATTGAATATTAATAAATTATCTTCTTAGAATATAATACAAAAAAAGTTTAATTTTTATGGTGTATTGTTATTGATTTATGGAATTAATTATAAACAGTTTTGGCGGATATATAAATAAAAATGGCGATCTATTCTGTGTTAAAGTAAATGACCAGAAATTTGAGGTTTCGTGTAAAAAAGTTGAAAGAATATTGATTACGACTTCAGCCAGCATTACTACTGACGCTATAAAAATGGCTATGGACAATAATATTGATATTATATTTCTTGATAATTTCGGTAATCCTTACGCTCGCGTCTGGCATCCAAAATTGGGCAGTACTGTTTTAATAAGACGAAGGCAGCTTGAAGCCGCTATGTATTCAGAAGGCACTGAACTCGTTAAAGAATGGATAGGAAAAAAACTTCAAAATAGCATTGATTTTCTTGAAAAATTAGAGAAGACAAGAAAAGAAAAAAGCCATGAAATTATTGATTATTGTTCAAAAATTACCGAGACTCTTGAAGCAATAAGTAATATAGATGGCGAAGTAAATGAAAACCGTTCGTTGATAATGTTAAAAGAGGCTTATGCCGCCAAAATGTATTTTGAAGCGCTGGCTTTTTTGATTCCAGAGCGTTTTAAATTTGAAGGACGCAGTAAATCACCGGCCAAAGATGAGTTTAATTGTATGCTTAATTATGCTTACGGCGTTTTGTATTCAATAGTTGAAAAAGGTTGTATAATAGCCGGTCTCGATCCATATGTAGGTTTTTTGCATTCTGATAATTACAATAAAAAATCGTTAGTTTTTGATTTAATTGAAATGTTTAGAGTATATGCTGATGAAACAGTTTTTTATATGTTTTCCGGCCGGAGAGTAAAATTAGAATATTTTGATACGGTCCCTAACGGTCTGACGCTTAATAAAGAAGGCAAGGCTTCACTTTTAAGCGAATATAACAAATTTCTAGATGAAACTATTCGTTGGCGAAATAGAAATGTGCCACGGCGTTTATCTATTCAGCTCGAATGTCACCATATAGCGCAAAAACTTTTAAATATGAATTTTAATAAAGTTAATGAAAGAACAAAAATATAATTTTATAGTGATTGTCATTATTATCGTCTATATAGTAAAAATTAAGGGTGATTATTATGCTTGTATGGGTGATTTATGATATAAGTAAAGATAAGGCCAGAAATCGTGTTTCAAAATATTGTAAAAACTATGGTCTTTACAGGGTTCAAAAAAGCGTTTTTCTGGGTGACTTAGATAAAAATGGTATTGATGAGGTTTTTTTACAATCGCAAGAATTAATTGATTCAGAAGATAGTTTTTATATATTTCCGATGTGCGATGAGGATTTTAAAAAAGTAAAAATAGCAGGGATAGCTTTTGATTCAGAGTTAGTAACGAATCGTATAAGAACGAAGTGTATTTAAATATGTTAATAGCTGAAGTGGCGCCGGAAGTTTCTATAACACCATCTGAAATAATCGAATATTTATATTGCCCCCGGTTTATATATTTTATGAATTGTCTGGCGATCGATCAGCATGAAGAGTTGCGTTACAAGGTAATGGAAGGTAGAAACATCCATGAGATTAAAACTCGCTTGAACAAAGATTATTTAAGAAAAAAAATTAACTGTGTAGATAAAAAAATTGAAGTTTATATGGGATCTCAATCACTTCATATAAGAGGTATTGTGGATGAAATATTATTTTTTGAAGACGGTTCGGCCGCTCCATTGGATTATAAATTTGCTGAATTTAAGGGTGATGTCTTTGAACCTTATAAGTATCAATCTATATATTACGGCCTTTTAATAAAAGAAAACTTAGGAGTTAAAGTAAATAGAGGTTTTATCTGTTACACCAGAAGTAATAATTTACTAAAAGAAATTATTTTCAGTGAAGGGGATTTTGCCAGGTGCCGGGAAATAATTATTGAAATATTGAATATAGCTCAATTTGGTTATTTCCCGGCAGGAGCAAAGGAAAAAGGAAAATGTATCGATTGTTGTTATCGAAATATTTGTGTAAAATAGGTTAGCGTTATTTCATAAAACGATTTAATAATTTTTATGGAATAAACTCTAAATTTTATAAAATGATGTGTTTATATTGCTCATTTTGTTAAATTACCTATTAATAAAGTTTTTTCATATGAAATTGTTGAAAAAAATAGTTATTTTTTCTTGAAAAAAATATAAAAAAATGTTAAAATGTGATCGTTGAAAATTAAATAAAACATCTATCTAAGTAGGGGCGTTAAGTTTTGTTGTGCCCACGCGCTATTTCCAAGAAAATAAGGATTGAAACCTAAATGCTGGATAAGTTCGGGGCTGGATGCAACCGCCCACGCGCTATTTCCAAGAAAATAAGGATTGAAACTCGTAGATGTCAACAAGATGAAGTCGTTTGATTTCAGGCCCACGCGCTATTTCCAAGAAAATAAGGATTGAAACCAAAAGAAATTTCCGATATAATGGATAACCCTCATTGCCCACGCGCTATTTCCAAGAAAATAAGGATTGAAACGTTATAATCTGTCGCTCCATCCAGCCCATGTGCCGGCCCACGCGCTATTTCCAAGAAAATAAGGATTGAAACGACAGATCATGGCGCTGGCCGAACCGAATGCTAACGCGCCCACGCGCTATTTCCAAGAAAATAAGGATTGAAACCAGTTTTATTCCGAGGCACGGGCCGCGTATGCCGCCGCCCACGCGCTATTTCCAAGAAAATAAGGATTGAAACTCCTCTATAGGAGCCGTTTTATACTTTTGAATTTCAGCCCACGCGCTATTTCCAAGAAAATAAGGATTGAAACTTGCAATAACCGTACATTTCATCGAGTAAAGCCGGAAGCCCACGCGCTATTTCCAAGAAAATAAGGATTGAAACTCCATGTGTCAATCAACTCCTGAAAATGATATCTGCCGCCCACGCGCTATTTCCAAGAAAATAAGGATTGAAACCAATATGAAATGTCAACCCTTTCAAGTCAGAAAAAAAGCCCACGCGCTATTTCCAAGAAAATAAGGATTGAAACATGCTGACTATTATTCAAGGTGTCTTTCTCGCGCTGAGCCCACGCGCTATTTCCAAGAAAATAAGGATTGAAACAAAGCTTTATTTCATCAAAAATAACATGCAAATGCGGCCCACGCGCTATTTCCAAGAAAATAAGGATTGAAACAAACAACGCATTTTTTAGAACGAATTTTAAAATAACAGCCCACGCGCTATTTCCAAGAAAATAAGGATTGAAACAATATGGCGGTATCGAGTGCGGCGTGAGCGCGGCCACGCCCACGCGCTATTTCCAAGAAAATAAGGATTGAAAC
>DIVV01000002.1:14167-43955 GCA_002423385.1 bacterium UBP16_UBA6123 | reverse complement strand
CAGAAAAAGCTATCGATAAACCAACCCAAAAGCGTCAGGCAATTTGCAGAAAGTGGGTGGGTCAAAGGGAGGGAGAAAGGGTTGCTAACCTTTTCTCCCTCCCTTTAAAATACATGAGTTAACTATTTTATATAAATTGACAAAACATGTATTATTGATATATAATACATTGAAAAATGAAAAAAATGTATTAAATTTATCTAACGGAGGCGCTAATTTGAATTCTTACGAAATAATAAGCTATATAGCCGATTCGAAGCGTAAAACGCCAGTGAAGGCGTATATTAAAGGCGATTTTTCCGGCGTGGATTTTTCGACGCTCGAATATTATGGCGATGATTCCTGCGGGATTATTTTTTGTGAGCAGGAAGAATTCAACGCTTTTTATCAAAAGAATAAAAATAAGATTTTAAAATTCCGTATCGAGATGGACCGTCGCAATTCGGCGATTCCGATGGCCGATCTGTCTAAATATAACGCGCGCATCGAGCCGGGGGCGATCATCCGCGAGCATGTCGAAATTGGGGCTAACGCGGTTATTATGATGGGCGCGGTTATAAATATAGGCGCGGTTATAGGCGAAAAAACCATGATAGACATGAATACGGTAATCGGCGGGCGGGCCGTCATCGGTAAAAACTGCCATATAGGCGCTGGCGCGGTTGTGGCCGGCGTGATAGAGCCGCCGAGCGCGGAGCCGGTCATAATTGAAGACGACGTTCTGCTTGGCGCTAACGCCGTGATACTCGAAGGCGTGAGGGTCGGCCGGGGTTCTATAATAGCGGCCGGTTCGGTCGTTTTATCCGATGTGGAGCCTTATTCGGTGGTAGTGGGCGTTCCGGGTAAAACTATCAAAAAAGTGGACGAGAAGACTCGTGAAAAAACTAAATTAATCGACGAATTAAGAAAATTATAAACTATTAATTTATTCAATCGAAAGAGATGGAAGATGAAGATAATCGTTCAAAAATATGGAGGCAGCTCCGTCGCTGACACTCAAAAAATAATGGCGGTGGCTCGCAAGATTTCATCGAAACTTAACGCCGACAATAAAATCGTGGCCGTAGTTTCGGCTATGGGAAAAACTACCGACGGATTGGTAAGGCTGGCTAAAGAAATTAATTCCGAGCCGAGTCCCCGCGAACTCGATATGCTTTTAACGACCGGCGAGCAGGTTACCGCCGCTTTATTGTCTATGGCGCTGCATAATTTAAATATTAACAGCGTTTCTCTCAACGCTTATCAGGCAGGAATCACTACCACTAAAGAATTTAGCGAGGCCCGCATAAAAAACTTTAAAAAAGATAAATTGCTTAAATTTTTAGAATCGAACCAGGTGCTGGTAGTAACCGGTTTTCAGGGCATCACCGAAGACGGCGAGCTTACCACTTTAGGCCGCGGCGGCTCCGATACTTCGGCCGTGGCTTTAGCAGCGGCTCTTTCGGCCGATTGTGAAATTTACAGCGATGTGGACGGCGTTTATACGGCTGATCCAAAAATTCATCCCGCGGCAAAAAAAATTAAATATATAACTTACGACGAAATGCTCGAATTAGCCAGCAGCGGGGCGAAGGTTCTGCATTCGCGGTGCGTCGAGATAGCTAAAAAACACCGTATAAATATTTACTGCGCTTCAACATTTTGCGATTCGGAGGGAAGTTACGTGGTGGAAAACACTATAGATCAGCCCGTAGTAACGGGTTTAAGCGTTATGGAAAACCAGACGCAGGTTACGATAACTAATTTAGGGCTCGATTTTTCCATAGTTAAAACTATATTTGAAGACGCCGCGCGCGAGCATTTAAACGTGGATATGATTTCAATTATCAATACCGGCGATACTTTAAATATATCATTTACTATAATCGAAGAAAAGAAAAAGCATATAGACGCTTCATTGAAAAAATTACTAAAACATTTAAAAGGCTGGAACGTAAATTATAATTCGGGATACGCTAAAATATCGGTAGTCGGCGTCGGAATGAAATCGTCTTACGGCGTAGCTACACGATTTTTCGGCGCTCTTGGCGATGCGCCGATACGTTTGGTCACTACTTCCGAAATTAAAATATCATGCCTGCTCGAAGATAAATTCAAGGAAAAAGCCATTAAATCGCTTATAGCGGAGTTCAAACTTTAAAAAGATAAGGGTAACTGGAGAAAAATGATTTTAAATGAAAAATTGAAAAAGGCCATAGCGGCCGCTTGTGATAAATTTTCGACGCCATTGTATATATATCTGCCCCGTATTATAGAGGAAAAAATCAAACAGGTATATATGGTTTTTAAAAGTATAGATTTTCATCCGACATTCGCCGTTAAGGCTAATTATAACCCCGCCCTTCTGAGAATAATTCATGATAACGGCTTTGGCATGGATGTAATAACTCGCGGCGAGCTGGCGGCGGCTCTTATGGCGGGAACCGCGCCGCATAAAATAGTCATCAACGGCTGTGGAAAAACCGCGGAGGAGATGGCGGAATTTTTAAAAGTCGGCGTAGGCGCGGTTAATATAGATTCAATCGAAGAATTGAGCGGATGGAAGAACGCGCTTAAAACTTCTTCGCATAAGCCCGATTTTTTCGTCAGGCTGAACTCAGAAGTCGATGCTATGACGCATCCTTTTATATCCACCGGCCTTAAAAAGCATAAATTCGGCGTGCCTCTGAAACTTCTGGACGATTTTTTTGCGGCCGCCGCGAAAAATAAAATCAACATATCTGGATTTCACATTCACATAGGTTCTCAGATTACCGAAGTATCTCCCTACTACGAAGCTTTATCACAAATATGCAATATAGCTTCGCGGCGCGGCATTAAAAATATCAATATCGGCGGCGGCTGGGGTATAGATTATACGGGCGAAAAACTCGATCTGGACGAATATAAAAGAACCATCGTGCCGCTTTTAAAAAAATTCAGAGTCAGTTGTGAATTCGGCCGTTTTATAACAGCCGAATCCGGGCTCTACGTCACGCGCGCGGTCACCGTTAAAAACAACGGCTATAAAAATTTCGTTATAACCGACGGCGGAATGAATCATCTTATAAGACCCGCGATGTACGGGGCCATTCACGAGTTTGAAATAATAGGCAAAACTAACGATAAATGCGAAGTCAATTACGATATAGTCGGCCCGCTATGCGAAACGGGCGATGTGCTCTATAGAAGCCATGAAGGAAGCCTTCCTTATCCGGGAGCGCTAATAGTTTTTAAAAATGCGGGCGCCTATGGCTTTGCGATGTCGAGCAATTATAATTCGACGCTGCGGCCCGCTGAAGTTATTATAAGCGATAAATACGAAATAAAATTAATTAGAAAAGCTGAAACTATAGACGATTTTTTAAGGACGGCGCGCCTGTGAGCCTCGAGCCGATCGCACTGAGGCATATTTTGCACGTGGCGCCCGAACCTTCTTTTAAAGAATTCAATACCACGCGAGTTATTACAGAAAACATTTCGTCTTTATGCTCCGGCGCCGATCATATCAAATTATATTCGCCTTTAGAAACCGGTCTTGTCGTCGAATACGGCGCGGCGCTTTCGCCGGGCGAGCCTTTCGTTCTATTGAGGGCGGATATCGACGCGCTTAAGATGGACGAACAAAGCGGCTGCGAATTTGGCTCGTCAAACGGTTTTATGCATTCATGCGGCCACGACGTACATACTGCGATTTTGTACGGTTTTATACGTTACGCCGTTGAAAATAAGATTAAAAAAAATTTCATATTTTTTTTCCAGCCGGCCGAAGAGACCGGCGGCGGCGCCGAGCTTGCCATAAAAACGGGAATATTAGATAAATATAATATTTCTTCGGCTTACGCGCTTCATGTTACCGACGGTTACGATGAAGGCGTTATAGCTTCCGCGCCGGGCGTTCTTTTCGCATCCGCGCGCGAAACGGATATCGAGTTTTTCGGAAAGGCCGCGCACATAGCTTTTCCCGAGCGCGGCATCAACGCGCTTAACGCGGCGCGCATCTTTTTCGACCGGTGTGAAAGCGCTCTTATTGAATATAAGGGAAATTTAATATTCGGCGTGGGCAGGTTTTTTAGCGGCGAACTGCGAAATATTCTACCGGCGTACGCGAAAATCGAAGGCAGTATCCGGGCTCTGTCAACGCGATATTCCGACGAATTTTACGCTAAGATAAACGGCATCGCCGATGATATCAAAAAAGAGCTTAAAGTCGATTTCACTCTTAAAACCGGATCTTATTATCCTGAGGTATCCGTCGATAAACCGCTTTTTAACGCGGCGCGCGAAAAATTATCGGGCGGGCATAAGTTTATAGAGTGCGCGCACAAACTCACCGGCGAAGATTTCGGCTTTATCGCAAAGCGCTACCCTTCGTTTATGTTCTGGCTTGGAAGCAGAAAAGCGGGTGAAGAAACTTTCGGGCTTCATAATCCGAAGTTTTTACCGCCGGATTCCGTTATAGAAAAGGGCGTTAAAATATTTATAGATATGCTTTGTTAAAATATTAATAATCGAAATCGGGGAATTCGTTAATCGGCATTTTAAAAGCGTTTTTGGGGCGGATAAACAATGAATCGTCCATGGCGCCGAACTCCGCTTTTTTAATTAATATTTCTTCGCTGGCTTTATTTTTTTCGATTATAGTAATTTTTTGAGGCATTTCTTCTTTTGAAAAGTGATAGGTTACTACTTTTTGACCGTCTTTACGTGCTATCTCATAGCAAAAATCGCCGCCCGGCATTAAAGTTTTATTGATGATATGAGCGGCCCTGTCGGCTAAAAAACCGATTATAAACTCGCCGCTAATCTCCGCCGCTTTGTTTCTCGCATTTTGTTTCAGCTCCATAATCATATTGGTTTTCGGAAAGTAAATCCAGCCGTCATTGTCCGCGCTCGTAATTATCATTTCCATACCGTTTGGAAGCGAAGTTTCTATTCTTACGGTCTGCGTGTCTTTTACCATAATTCTTGCCCTTTTTATTATCGTTTCGTCGGTCGCCCACGATGCGTTTTCTATTTCGAAAGTAATATTTCGCGATAATTTATCGGTTAAATTATTAAATTCGGTTTCAAGCGTTGACAAACTTTCACCAGGAGCTTTTATAAGCTCGATTTCAACGCTTTCGCTTTTTTCGACGACGATCTTATCGCCGTCAGCAGCGTTTGCGCGGGCGCAGGGGTGAAAAAAAGAAAAAAAAGTCGATAAAATTATAACGCGCAACAATAAATTATTATTGATTTTTATTATCATGTTAACACCTCAATAAAGATTTAATAAGTAATAAAGAAGCCTTTATTAAAAACTTAAGATAAATATATATTATTATTTACAATAAGTCAATAAAAACAGATGAAAATAATAAAAACAGATAAAAACAGATGAAATAGTTATAATGAAGTCTTCGCGCTGTAAAGTCTTTCTATAATCGCGGGATGAGTTGCGAAGAATAAATAATTGAATCTATCGGGAGCCGGGTTGGAAAGATTTTTACCGGCGAGTTTTATAAACAGGTTTTTATGCGCTTCTATAGCGTTTTTTGAGCCTTCGGCGCCGTTGAAATTTATAACGGCTTTTATTGCAAAGCTGTCGGCGGCGCGCTCGAAGCATCGGCTGATATAATTTTCCGCCGGCATAATGAAAAAATAGAAGGCCTGAAATAAAATAAGCGATATGACTCCGAAGCGGCTTATATAGTTGACAAGTTCGGCTGAATTGATATTAAGTATTCCAGAAGCGTATTTTAACAAAAAAATAATAAAGGCCGCGGCGATAGATGCTCCCATTATGCCGTATAATTCGTGATTGTAAATATAGTGTCCGAGTTCGTGGGCGTAAATGGCCTCGATTTCATCGCGGCTGTGGACTGAAAGCAGGGTATCGCATAAATATATATTGCGCCACGGGCCGAAGCCGGTAAAAAATGCGTTGGTGCGTGATGAATAGCTGCTTTCATCGATGATATTTATATTTTCGGCGGTTATGCCGCTTGCGGCTGCTATCGCGGTAAGACGCTTATTCATTACGGGATCGGATAACGCCGTGGTCTTATAAAAAACAGGAAGAAGAATGGATTGCGCTAAAATCGAAAATATGAGTCCGGCGGCTGGAACGCTTAATGTTAGAGCTATATGCCATTTATTATAAAACCGCGATACGATGAATCTAATGAAAATAAAGATAAAAATAATAATGATGAGCGAAATAAAGAATTGTTTTAAATATAGAACGAGCCATCCCGCGGGGCCGGGATTGAAAAAACCGAAATGCTTTTCTTTGAGATAGCCAAGAACGAATTTATAAGGTAGACATGCCAACGCCGCGCCCGTGTAGAAGCGGGTTATATCCGCGGCGAGGGACGCCGCGCTATAATTATTTTTACTGTCAAATTCGCGCGAAAGCATGAATCTGAGCGTAAGAAAAAGATAAATTGCGTAATTAACGAATAAAAGCGCTTTGAATTCATAGCCCCATTTATAATAATAAATAGCGCGGCCGGTATCCAGCGCCGCTAAATATTTCGAGGCTTCGCCGTAAAAATCTATATCAGGCGTCATGTAATAACCGGCGCTCAAAAGCGCCAGACGCACGAAAGTGTATATAAATAATATTGAATATATTGTTTTTTTAATATTCATCGCTTGCCGCCGAATTTTATTAATATTCGAATTTCATTACTTTTAATCTTTCACCTGCCGCTATGTCGCGAAAAGCTATATATGGTTCGTTGTTATAACAGTCTATACAGGTGTAGCCGGCCATTCCGGGTGAAATCCCCCTTTCGCCGACGCTCATCCATTCTTCGTTTATATAATTCATCACAACGATTCGGTTGCCGTGTGATACGTCGACATAAATGACGTATGGAGTGCCATTTTCGCCAAAAGCGAAGCCGTTAAACATTACACGGCCGTCGGAAACGGCGCTCCGGCCGACTTTAACCCACTCGTTGCTTTCGTATTTTGTAAGATATAATAATCCTGAATCTGAATCGGCGTATAAAACGTACGGCGTTGAATTATATATTTTTAAATCGAGCATTTCACATCGTTTGTGTGTCGGGCCGTTAGTTAATTCCACCCATTCGTCGTCTATGTATTTATATAATAAAAAACCGGCTTCGTGATTATCGCGGGTTAAAAAATAAAGCACATCGCCGTCTGAGACTATATTATTAAAATCCACTCCGATTTTTGGCAGGCCGCGGTCGTTAAACGCGGTCCAGCCGCTACCCGGGCTGTAGCGCATTATCTGCGGCTGTGAACCCAGAAGCCAGTTAGTATAGGCGACATAAACGCTGTCGCCTGAAACGCATAACGAAAGATAAGACGCTTTAGGTTCGCTGAATTCCGCGCCGCCGAGATTATTCCATTTAGATCCGTCAAAGTGCATTACGGTAGTTTTAAAATCGGAATCCATATCCGAATATAAAACGCACGGGTTTGAATTGTAAATATCGATTTTAACTTCGCGAGCAGGGCCTTTCGAGATGCCTGGTTCGCCGACGTATGTCCATCGGTTATCTTCGCATTTAATGACGCTTACCTTATCGCTTTGATTATCGTCGCTGTAGGCGAGGTAAATAATGCCGTTGAATATCTTCATTGAAATATAGGTGGCGCATGAGTCGGAAGTTTGATTTTCGCCGATGTAGATCCACTGGCCGCTTATATTGAGGGTAAACGTTTTCGAGTTCGAACGCGAGTAAAAAGTTATATAAATTTTATCGTCGAGTTTTACGCCGGTTGTTGAATCAAAAATCGAAGAATATCTTCCGAGCTTTAAACTTCCTTTGAAAATATTTGTTTCTTCACCGGTTTCGATAAACTGCACGGAGCTTCCCATGGCGTCGCTTGTAGAAGTGACCCGCGCTATTATGGAGTTGATTCGTTTGCCTTCGCTTCCCGAACCGCTTACTTTAAGGTATAAAACAGGATACTTATAACTTGAAACCGCTCCGTTTAATTTTTGCGTAAAGTCGGCGTCGGTGAATACCTCTAATTTTTGAGGTGAAAAATAAAAGTCGGGTTCGTGCGAAAAATCGAAATTGAACCCGTAGTTTATTCCGAATTGAGTATTTTTATTTTCCGATGAGTATTTATCTATTATTTTATCTTTCAAGAGGCCGGACCTTATAGTTTGTTCATCGTTGTAATTCAGCGACAGATCTATACTCTGGGATATGTAATTAATGATTTCACAGGCGGTGTCTATAAACGAAAATCTTAATTTTGAACTTTCGATAACGCCGAGGTAGCCGTCGTTAAAGGCGACTATCGAACTTATGCGTCCGAGCTGCCCCGAAAGATAGCCGGTCATTCCGTGTTTGGTGTGAGTTTTATCGGCTTTAAATTTTGTGATGGGATAAATCGATGAATCGGCCGCGTAAATATTATTATTTTGGTCGCAGGCTACCGCGGAAGGCGATGATAGGACGCTGGAATCGCCGAATGAATCGACTATCTGCATGGTTTTTTCATTTAATTTAATGCTTTCATAATTTGAAATATTTCCGGCGTGGTCCTTAAGCCAGACATATAACGTCTGAGTTTTTTTAGGATTCGAAGGCGCGTAGCTGACTTCGAACGTCTGTTCGCCGCCAGTGTAGTTGATATTTATCCAGTTACTCGAAGCCGCGGCCGGGGCGGCAGGCACATTTGAAAGGTAGTAGGACGAAATGCCTGAATAGTTGTCTGAAGCGGTAATTATAATTTTAAATATTCCGCTGTCTGTATCCTGGACGGGCGATAATTTAACGCCGTCAGTATGCGTGAATATAATTTTTTTAATCTGGTTCATTTCCTGTTCGCCAAAGACCAGACAGCCGTCTGAAAGCATGGTAAGCCCGTTGGGCATTAATATTTGAAGACCTTTTGATGAAGGCTTTATCGTAAATAAATAACCATCCGGGCTGAGCCGGCGGATTAGATTATTGCCGAAATCGATTATATAAATGACGCCGAATTTATCTATGGCGATCGAGGTTGGATTAGATACCCGGTTTATGCCTAAAAAACCGTCTGCGTTGCCTGAAGAACCGCCGCGGCCGGCTATTATGCTGCCCAAGCCGTCGCTGGTGACTTTTCGTATTATATTAAGCCCGGCGTCGGGNNCCCGTGATATCGGCTGAGTTCGATAATTGTAAATTGATAGCGGGGCCTTCTTCGGTATTATTGCTGCTGGTATTGCCTGCATATACGCTTACGATGCCGTTTCTTATTTTTCTTATGTGCCTTACGTCTGAGATATAGGCATTGCCATAGCGGTCCATGCAAATTCCGTTCGTCTGCTTAAACTCGGCTAAAAGACATGGCCTGGTATCGATAATTGGTTCGGCGCCACTATGATAGTTTGGATTTAATGGATTGATGAAATCGGTTCCCGCATAGCGTTTGATCGTGCCGTCAGGATCTACCTGTTTTGATAAATGGCCGTCGGTGATATAAACCGTTCCGTAATCGTCTTCGACGATTCCTGACGGGTATAATATGGCGTTTTCGCCATATATGTTTCTATTATCCTTGCCGTTGCCGGCGAAAGTAGTTACAAAACCGTTTTTGATTTTTCGTATTCGCCTGTTTTGGAAGTCGGCCACGTATATTTCATCTTTATCGTTGGCGTAGATATTGTTTATAAGGTCGAACTGGGCTGCTTCCGCCGGGCCGTCAAGGTAGCCCGCTACGCTTCCGGCGATTTTAACGATTTCAGCGTCTAAGGCGCCGAAATCAGGCGGTTGATTATCTAATTTAATAATATTGACAAACGGGGCGGAAATATTTCCGGCGCCGTCTTTAAGCCATAGATAAATTTTTCTTTCCCCGTTTACGTCGGTAAGGTCAATATTAGTTTTTAATGATACGGATTTTTGGGGTGTTATATAATTCCATGAATTGGGGTTGTCTTTTAAATACTGATTATCATAGCAGTAAGGCGATACTAGATATGCGCCCACTCCCAGATCGTCGTATGCGTTTATGTCGAGTTGAACCTGTTTTTTTATATTCCAGGCGCCGCCGTTTTCAATAGTAAAAGATCCGGACGGCGCTTCACGGTCGAAGAGAAGTTCGCATTTATAAGGGGATGAAATATTGGAAAAGGAATCTTTAAACCATGCGTAAATTTCTTTTGTGCCGTCCTGAGGGCTTAAAAGAAGTCTCGCTTCGGTTTCCACCTTTACGTCCGCGGGAATAAAAGCCTGCCAGCCGGAATCTTCGGCGAGCGGCGTCTGAGGCGATCCCGTTTCTTTAAGATAAAATCCGATTATTTGATTGTTATAGCTTCCGCTGGCTTTGAGAAGAAAAGTTACGTCGCGGCTATTGATAAAATTATCGTCGCCGCCGCCGGTTTTGAGGCCGATACTGCCTGTGATAGGGCTTATCGGTGGTTTGATGTCGTATTGAATGGAAGCGCTCGCGGCCTCGGATATATTGGCGGCGTCGTCGCGGTACCATACGAAAAGAGTTTTGGTGCCTATACCTTCGCTTAAAGTGTAATCGAACTCTCCCATTTTCAGTAGTTCGAATGAGCGGTTGATTATCCAGCCCGGGTCTCTGGCGGAGGGTTTTTGGGGAATTCCGGCGCTTTCTTTTATGAGATAACCTATTACGGCGATATTATCTGTAGCTCCGAGTTTTAATTTAATTTCGCGCTTGAGGGTAAATTGCGCCTGGTTATTTATACTTATCGACGTATTATGAGGCGGGGTTATATCGGCTACCAGGGCGTATGGTTTCATTTGCGAGACGTTATTTTCAAGGTCCTTGAACCACAGGTAAAGTTTATGCGCATAGTTATAATTATTTTCTCTGGTGAAATTTTTCTCTTTAAATTTTATTTTAAATGGAACGCTCGCCGAATAAGACAGGGTTGCTTTGCCGACGGATACCCAGCGCGAATCGTTAATTTCCAGGGGAAGCGCTTCTTCTGAGATGTAGTAATGCGAAACGCCTATATTATCGGTAGCGCTTAATTCCGCCGTGACGTTTTCACTGGAAGTATAGTTGGTTGTAGCGTTCGGGCCGCTTACTTCGAAATGGTTTATTGAAGGCGGTTCCGAACTGTTAATAGAAAAAGTATAAAATCTGGACCGGGTAATGTTGTCGTCGTTATCACGTACATGTATTGCCCAAAGATAGGTTCCTGGCGTGAGAGGTTCGGCGGGCGTATATGAAGTGTCCGCCGTCCAGCCCGAGTTATAAAGCGGCTTTTGAGATCCGGTGAGCAGCATGAAGGTGTAAGGCGTTTCGTGGAGGCCCGTGCCTTCATCGTAACCGCGCCATTTGAAAGTAAGCAGAGGATTTTGCGAGACTATTCCGGTGTCGGGTTCCATAGTGTTTATAATGGGTTCATAAGTATCGACGGCGTATTGCGCCGGGTCTTCATAGTAAATTTTCCAGCTTTCCCATGGGTACAATTTACGTTGTAGCACTGCCCTGTAGCCGATTCCGCCGGGCGGAGCGGATTTGAGGGTGAATTGATGGAAAAGCGTGTCGCGCGTGTAGAACTCGTCCGTGGCGATATCCGAAAAAAGCACGCGCCAGTAATAGTAAGCGCCGACGCGCACGTTGAATTTAACGGGTCTGGAATGCTTGATGTATTGTAATTGGCCGATTTTCAACGATTTAGATTCCTGCGCGATAAGTTCCATAGAATGCGCGAAGCTGCATAGCGCGGCGGCAAACGACGAAAGAAATATAACGGCGAAAACGGCAGCCGTAATTAAAATCCGTCCGCGGAAATTCGAATTTATAAATAGGGGTTTTATTCGCATATTAAATTCATGACTCATAACATTCACCATTAATTTATATTTTATCCGGTTGCCGTTTATCTTTATTTATTTGAAGAAAAACATGGCCTTACTCCCACGTCGTCGAAGTTATAAACGGGATGCGCGTATTTTCGCGCGGAGCATTTAAACGAATTATCCTCGCCGATTTTCCATGAGCCGCCTCTTATAACCCTGTATTCGGCCGTTATTATATTAATCGGGTTGATGCGCCCGCCCTGATATTTTTCTGAGTACCAGTCGCGGCACCAGGAATAAGCGTTGCCTGAAATATCGTATAATCCGTAATAACCCTGAGGCTGGTATTTATAAACCGGCGTAGTTCCGGCCGAATCAAAAAGAATTCTTTCGTCCGGCGTTTTAATGGAAAGGCTGTTTAATAAATCCGTAGAAAATGAATTTCCCCAGGGGTAGGCTTTTGCGCCGAATGAATTGCCTGCGCCTTCGAGATTGGCCCCGCGCATCGCCTTTTCATACTGGGCCTCGCTCGGCAGATAAATATCGTTCTGGTTGGAATTTTCACCGCGCAGAAGCCAGTAGCAATAATTTTTAGCATCATCATAGCTTAAAAAAATCGCGGGGTGCTCAGCATAATCTTTAGCGCCGGACGGTTGAAGCCCTGGCGTAGAATTCCATTGCCAGCCGCCTTTAAGCGCCGGCGCCTGTGCGCTAAAGATTCGCCAGCGATTGAATTGCGCGTTGGTTATAAGCGTTTCCGCAATGTAATACGGCCCCATTTTTATTTCGGTATAATCGCTAGAGTAGCCGTCATTGCCGCGTTCAAAATTCGCGCCCGGTATTTTAATGAATTTAACTTCAGGATCGTTATTCGCCTGGTAACGTCTGAATCCTTTATCGTTTATGCCGATGCATGATAAGCCGTGCGGAATGTTTTCGGGAGTCCAGTTTAAAATAATCTCGTCTTTTAATTTTTCGTTAGTGTTGTCAGTTATTAAGATTTTAGCTTTTCCGGCGGTGGAGGCGCGAACGTAAAATTTTGCGCAGCCTTTATTAAAGGCCGTTTCGTTGAAAACCGCGCCGTTATCCGAGGCGGACGGGGAGTTATCGGTAACGCCTTTTCCCTCCCAGTAAAGCGCGCCTCCAGTAAAAACAATTTTTATAGTACCGCCGGAGCGCGGTTTATAATCGATATTCGTGCTGCCGTCAGAATTCCTGGCGGTGATTTCTATTTCAAAATATTCGCCTTCAGGGCATGATCCGGCAGCTTCGAAACCTCCCGAGCTTGCCCCGGCGGCAAAAAAAACTTTTACCGCCGATGAAAATCTTTCCGTTTTATATTCGTCTATATTCAATTGAACCTTTGCGATCCTGTTATTAAGCGAATCGGCTACGAAAACGAATTTATTATCGGTTGAAACCGATAAATCGACGGGTTTATTAAATCCGCCGTATTCGCCGCCTATTTCTTCGATAAATTCGCCCTGGTTAGTGTATTTAAGCAGACGGCCGCGTTCGCTGTCGGCCACCAATAAGACTTCTGAGTTATTAAGAGTAGCCGAAGCCAGTGCGGAAGGATTTTTAAGAGCGCCTTCGGTTTCGCCGAAGCGGGCGAATTTTAATAAAAAATTACCGTATTTATCGAATTTTTGAATTCTTTTATTGCCGGTATCGGCGATATAAACTTCACCCGTCATATTAACCGCGATGGCCGTCGGCGAATTAGATTCGCCGTTTCCCATTCCGCTCGCGCCTACCCGCATTAATATATTTCCGTTCGAGTTGAATTTATAATACGCGCCGGTTTTTTTATCGATAATATAAATATTGCCTTCGTTATCGACGGCGGCTTTTTGCGCCTGAACGAAACGCGAGAGTCCCGAGGAATTAATTGAATCGTTGCTTTGCGATGCGATAACTGAGCTGTTTATAAAGTGATTGTTTTTAATCCTGTTTTTAAAAATATCGGCTTCGAAGAAGTCTTCGATATAGATTGGAAGGTGATTATTCAAAAAATAATTGTTATTAATCTGTACCCATGAGCTAACTTGATTTTGCAATAGATTTTTCGAACTGATATATATTTCGCAGGAAGTGCCGCCTTCGGGTGGAACCGGCTGGTATGTGTTTAAAAAGTAGTTGTTGTCAATATAAGCAGTCGATCTTACCATGATTTTTGAACCGTTGAATCTATTAGTGGAGGCGCTTCCTGAAATATAACCGTCGTAAAAATTATTTGAATTAAATACTGAAATTGACGGCCAATTGCAATCTATAAACGCTTCCTGCAAATCGCCCTGAGCGTTATTATAGGTGAAGTTGAAATCATTTCTCGAAAAAACAGGGCAGCTCTGGTTTGCCGTGCTAATTTTAGACGGATAAAAGAGGTTGATGCGGTTGTTAACTAATTTAGAGGCTGAATAATTTTTGAAGTTAATGATAGTTTGCGCCGTTAATCCTATTATAGTTCCGCTTATGTTGCAGTTATTTAAATAAGCGTTGTCGCCTTCGAAGATAAAATTACCGATAGTGGTAAATTCGGTATTTCTTATATTGCAGACTTCTGCCGTGCCGTTAAACAATACTTTATACCAGTCGGGTAAAACGCTCGAACGCGGCGATTTGCCTTCTCTTGAACCCGCGACGCTCAATGGTTCGAATATGACCGGAGCGTAGGGGCTGCCGTCTGATATAAATGTGCAGCGCGGGTAAATCTTATCGTGAGTCGCTTCTACGGTAAAAGAAGAATTGGTATCGAGTTTTATGATCGAGCCCTGTTTTATTTTAAACATGCCGGATGTTTTAAATTTTAATTCGGATGAATAATCTATGACGTAAACGTTACTTTTATTCCAAATGGTTTCATAATCGTTTATATTAAAAGGAAGCGTACTGACCGTGTATAAATGTCGTGTATAAAAAAGCGCGTAACGGCTTTCAACATTGTATTGCATAAAACTGCTGTCTATTCCGCCAAGTAAATATACTCCGCCGAAAGAGCCTTCAGGCGTGCCGTCCGAAACGCCCCAGTCGGCGTACCTGACTCCGCCTTTTTGCAGGTAGTAAGAGTCTTGATATTTAGAGCTTCTCAGTTGCATATTGCACAGCCCTTCTTCGGATTTGAAAACTCCGTCGGGGGCGTTATAAACGGAAGGCGGAGCAGTCGCATCATCTATGGAGGTGAATAAAACCCGGTCCTTTTTATCGCCTGAAATAATAAGTCGCCCGCCGATACATTTAATGAAGGAATTGGATTTGCCGGAAAAATCATCAGCATAAAGCTGCTTGTCGGCCGTCGCGAATTTTACGATCAGATCGGTATTCAAATCGAGCTGGCCGTTGGCTTCGAATAGCGAATCGATAACGAAGACGTTCAAAACGCTTTCATCCGAATCGGATTGAATCTTCCACTGCTGAGGATTTTCAGGCCTGATTCCCGCGGGGAAATCACGCGAAGTGTATATGTAGTTGTAGCTTATATAGTGTCTTGAATTCAACCCTGAGGCGCCGTCTTTATAAGAAAAGAATTTTTTGCTTATATTAATCGGCGGCATGGAAACCATCGAGCCTTCGTTTTTATCCACCACGCTCACAAAAACCGTTTTTTGAAGGGTGCGCGGGCATTTATATATTTGCCTGCTTAATTTATCGTAAAAAATCAACTCGTTATTATCGGTAATCAGCGAATCGGAAATTTCATAAGGAATCTGTGAAGAAATGAGTTTTTCGCCGCTCAGCTCGACTATATTGGATTTGCAGGCTATATAAGCCCTGGTTCTGTTTTGCGGTGAAAACGGTGAAAATAATATCGTGAGCGGATCTATTATATTGTTTGAATATTCGATAGTTTTGATATCTTTCATTTCTTTCAGGCCCGTAATGAGGTAAACTTTATTATTGGCGGCACTTATAGCGTAAAGAGTATCGCCGTCGGGGCCGCATACGATTTTTGAAATTTTGTCGATAGCAGAAATATTTAACCTTTTCGCTTCTTTTTTGATTTTAACGTCGATAAGGCAGTTCGCTTCGTTAATATAGCTGATTTCACCGCCGTCGGAGGCCGTGTCGGCGTAATTTTTAATGCGCACCATTGGCTGGCCGCCCTGAGACATAACTTTTGAACAACTGTGTGAATGCTCTTCTATTTCATCGTTTAATTTAAATTCGAATGAATTGATAACCGGCGGATCGCTGTAGGCCGTTATATTGGCGATGGCGGCCGGGAGCAGGGAGCGTTTATAATCGACGCATTTAAGGCGGCCGTTAAACGTAAGCTCGAGTACGTCGTTTTTTTCGACTTCGATTTCAAGATGGTTGAAGTTTTCTCTCAGGCCGTATACATTAAATAGCTGATAGGAGGAAACCGCCGATATATCCGGTTTTTTATGGTAAATGGATGAATCGGACGGGTTATAATAAAAAATTTTAGAGTTATCTGATGCCGCGGCGGCGGAGCATTTAGCGTCGAGATCCGGCCGGGCGGCGTTTTTTACTTCTTCGGCGGTTAATACCGATGAACTTTCTATGCAGCTTTTAGCGAGATTATATATTATAAAAAGAGTTTCCAGAACTACTTTTCGACTCTCGTCGGATACGTTGAATCTGCGGGTTACTAAATTTAGTTTATTCATGTTTTTAGCGTTTCCGCGTTCAATGCGGCTGATGTCTATTATGTTAGAAAGCCGCGAGTCGATATGGGTCCATGATGCGCCGTAATCGGTCGAGCTGTAAATGCCGTTTTGCAGGGTGGATATCCAGTAATTACCGGATTTTTCGACGCATACGCCGGTAACATGCTTTCCATCGAAAAGTTTCTGCCATCCGATCTTTCGTCCGAGCGGGTCCGAAAATTTTTCGTTTTTATCCAGGCGCAAAGGAAATAAAGCGAAGGTTTTGAGATTGCCCGCGCCTTCGTCGGAGTTATTGATAATAGCGTTGGCGTTTTTAATATTTCTTAGATAAAGCCCTTTTGAAGATGCGCATAATAAATTGCCTTCGTCGTCACCGCAAAAAGCGTTTATTTTTTCGTTAAGAAAATATTTATCAGCGTTATTTATCGGCGCCATATCGCAGTCGAAGCTGAAGGCCGAGTCGCCCGCGCCGTAAAAGATGAGCTGCCGCGGTATCGAGGAGAGCGCGAAATTAGAATCCGGCGATTTGCCGCCCGTCTTTTTGAGAAGATAAATTTTCGAATTATATTTAGCGCTCGTCAGATGGTCGTAAACCCCATATAAATAATCGATAAAGATTGGCGATGAATAGCTGTTTCCGCCGTCATCGGAGCGCGCCATGAAAACCCGGCCGTTTATATCGGCGGAATCGATAGAGGCGTCAGATTTTGTGCCAAAAAATAAATACGCGTTATTCCGGTCGAGCTGCGGTCGGAATATTCTGTCGGGGCTGACTTCAAGTTTGACGTTGTTGAATTCGACATATGGATAAAAAGAGGACATCGAATTAAGGGTAATTTCATTTGAAGCCTCGCGTTTGCTGTAGCAGTATAAAAAATTGAGCTCTTCGTTAAATGAAGGCGGCATGCTTTCGATTAAATTCGTAAGGCTGGATGCGTTTGAATTTACATTAACCGTGCGCGCGTACATTTCCGCTTCGAAGAAAATGCGGGTTGGATAATTCTCACCCAGAGTAGCGAAATTGATTATTTTATTTTTATCGTTTAACACGTTAATGCTTTCGACATAGCCGGAAGCCATATCGAACGGTTTGAAAACCGAAATTACATAATCGGGGCTCCAGTAGAGACCGCCGGAGGGCGAAAGATAAGAATAATGATATTGATACATATCGTTGCCTGAAGCCGTTCCATATACCATATTATTACTGGAAATTCCGATGCGGGAGAGTTTGTCGGAACCGTATTTGACCCAGTCGGATTCCGGGCCGTTTTTATAATTATAAGAATGAAGGGGTTTTTCTCCGAAACGGTTGAACGCGCATTTATCTTCTGAGAGCCATTTTTTGCCGCAATTTTCACTGCGCTGATAAAATATATTCCATTCGTTTTTATAGATCTGGCTCTGCCAGATGGCATGAAGATTTCCCTGCCGGTCAATGGCCTCGCTATGCGCCCAGGCTGCTTTGCCCAGCGGCGTGTTGCAGACGCGCACGGGTTCTTCCCAGCTTTTGCCGAAATCAGCCGAACGCGCGTACCACAGTTTTGGATTAGCTAAAGAGCCGCCTGAACCGCCGTCGGTCGAATCATCGAGATAAAAAAGGTGCAGCCCGTTAACGTCGGCAAGAAGCGACGGCGCGCAGGTAATTCCGGCGGCGGCGCGGTTAAGCACTTTGATAAAAGGCGCGGGCATTGTGCGGCTTCGGTCTATATAAAGGGCGCCCGTCTCTACTTCGGAAGTAAATTGTTTCCAGGAGCATAATTCATTTGTCGTATTGGTAAAAATATCTTCGCTATAATAAATTCCAGTGCCGTTAGCCAGCCACAGCCGGAATTCGTCATCTATGGCTAACGAATTGATTCCGGTGGCGTCCGGCCCCCTTTTTTTAGTCATGCTTGAAGAATTGTCGTCATATTTCATGGCGAAATTCTTGGATATATAAATCGTTCCGTCATCGAGGCCGGCCGCCGTATAAGCGTTTTCTGCGGCAGTTATGGCCGTTACGTTCTGCGCGTCGCCTATGCTGGATTCGCGATATTGTTTTTTAGTGTTGTTTTCTATAATTAAAAGCCCGCCGTCGCCGCCCGCTAAAACCACGCTGCGGTTTAGATAGCGCTCAGAATACTTGGTGGCGGCCAGGCAGTTGACCTCAGTCACCGCAGTGACGCCGTCGGTTTGATAGAAAGGAACGGGCGACCAGGTCTCGCCGTTATCGTCGCTTCGCATGACGCCCGCGCCGTTAGTGGCGGCGTAAACAAAGTGTTGGCTGTCGACGGTTATCGCGTTAATGGAGTTAGATCTTAAATCGCGCGCTACTAAGTTTATATCGTCGATTTTATGAAATGAAACTTCAGGCGTGTTATAAACATTCATATCAATTGCCGATACCGCCGAATATAAATCCGCATCGTTTATGTCGGCCGTGTGAAGAGTATAGAAGCGGTCGCCAGCCGGGCCGGTAATGGTTTTTGCCGCCGGCCCGAGTTTATAGATATGGGTGAGTGGATTGCCTTCTATGTTGGTTTCAAAAGGCGTTTCGCGTAAATCATGAAGGCTTACAGGGTCGGAGCCGGGCGTATTTGTGCCGTCGCCGTAAGCGAATGGCGATATTTCATTGGGCTGGTTGTCAAGCTTTGCGAATGTGCGAGTATTATATATATTGGTTAAATTACAGGACGGGTCCGTTAATAGTATATATTTGGAATCGCGCGTGGTGGCGAGTGCGAGCGAAGGCGCGCTTATCACTTCGCCCGTTTCAAGAAGCAAAGACGGCTCGCCGGAAAACGCGGCGTCGTTTGAAACGCTTACTTTCACCCTGAAATCCCGATACACGTTCATTTCCTCGTATATGAACTCGTTTCCGCCCGCGTCGGTCGGCAGGATGTTTTCATCGGTGTTATAACCGTCGTAATCGTCGATATCGTCGTAATATTTCGCGCGGTTAATTACGGTTTCGTTGAACATGCGGGGTTCATCGCTTACTTCATCCGTGCCGTTGGCCATTTTTGAGGTAAAATCGTCGCTTATATATTCTTCGTGGGTGGGGCCCGGTTTTAAATTAATTTCAAAAGTGTCCGCATCGTCAGGGTCCGAAAAATTTTTGCCGGAAATTTCGTTGATCATTTCGCGCGCGAGGTTCTGCGCTATAAAACTGCGGCGGCTGCGTTCGCTCATTCTTTCGCTTAACTGGAAGGTATTTAAAATGGGCGCGGTGACTATCACCACAAAAACTATGGTGATAATTATCTCTAAAATAGTGAATGCTTTGCTGCTATAATTATTCATAACTTATTACCGCTTTTTTCAGTTTTAACGGGCTTATTTTTTCTATTTCGGCCGAAAGTTTTCTGGTAACTCCCATATAGCGGCCCGTAGATAATATGCGGCCCGTTTCGTTCGAACGGTTGAGCGTAATTTGCGCTTCGTAAAACGCGAAACGCCGTTCGTCGAATTCGGGGTCGTCAGGGTTTGTAACGGCGGGTTCTGCGGCGTTAGCGAAAGCGACTTCCATGGTGCCGTAAACCGTAGAGGTAAAGGATGAATCGCCGCCAAGCGAGGCCGCGGCGTGCATGAGTCCCGATTCGGCGGAAAGCTGCGCCTGCATGGCGTATAAGTCGTAGCTGGTAATTTCGGCTTCGTCGGATGATATTTTCAAACCGACGGTGGCGAGCATTATAAGCGTCGAAACTACTATTAAAGCGACTAATATCGACATCGCCCGCCTGTTAGCGGGGCGGTTATATTTATATTCAGGGCTATATTCACATTTTGTTATATATTTTATCATTATATTCTGAGCCTCGTCAATACTGCGTGAATAGTTGAAATGTCATTTTCATAGGATTTTTAATCCCGCTTTTATTAGTTATCGTTTCTAAAGTTATAAAAGCAATTTCAGGGGCGTATAACCACTTCCAGCCTTCATCCGCAAAAGGCAGCAGCTTTGAATTTTTATCGTAATAGTTCAAACTGAACCCGGTTATATCTTTTAGCAAAATATCATTATATACTTTTCTTTCGCCGTTGGTTACTTTTGAAAAGGCGTAGCGTATATTTTTAATTATATTTCCGTCATTATCGTATTCGGCGTCATCTCCGCCTGGAGTTTCTAAATAAATGGCGTGGTTAATATAGTTTTCAAGCGTTTCATGTTCGTAAAATATCAGGCCGTCGCCGCAGAAAATAAATGCGGACTCTATGAAATATTTTTTTATTTCATCCCGCGATAGGTTAGGGCTTAAAACTTCGGCTGGCGGGGTATTTGACTCGAAGAAGAAGAAGATATTAAAAACATTTGATGTGGGCGGAGCGCTTATTTTCGTATCGATAAAAAACGAAATATTGACCGGCGGTGAAGACCCCATTAAAGCCGAGGCGTCTTTGATGACGGCGTTTAATTCGAGAGTGTCGCCGCCGGAATTAGCGCCCAGCGAAGCGGAATTCGGGGGAATTAACGAAGAAGAAGCCAGAATTTTAGAAGGAAGCCTGTCAAAAGATATTTTATAATTTTCGGCGCCGTTGACGGCAGCCTCGCTGGTGGCTTCGTATAAGTAGGGACCTTTAAATAGGTCCTGCGCGCGCGATGACAGGGCGCTGAATTTATTTTTAATCATGGATGGTTTTATATTAGTTATTGCCAAAGATGAGTGAACCGGATACGAATTATAACCGGCGGCGGTGTAAAGAGCGTCGCTGTGGGAATGTATATCGGAAGCTATTATAGTTTCGATTTCGGCGCGGCTCAATCCCGAAAAACCGTTTTTTTTGAAAAATGCGCTGTACGCGTCATCTGATTTGCGTGAAAGTTTATCCAGCATTAATTTTTGCAAAAATCGCATCGAGGAAATTGACTCAGAGCGCGCTATGGCGTTGCGGTGCGAACGGGCGCCGATTTCGTAAAATGCATAAACGGCGCTTGTTACAATTGATATCAGTATAACCACGACGAGTATTTCCGGCAGGGTAAAGGCATTTTTGCGGCCGGCCGGGCGGCGCGATATAAAGCGTCCGTGGCTTAAAATGGCCGCATGCCCGGAGCTTTTATCGTAATATAGGTCATTGGCGCTCTTATTATGAACGCGGCTTTCTGGCATGTAGTTGTTATATCTATTATCGATTCTCATATTTATTGCAGGATTTATTCAACCGTGGTTATGCCGGTCGTTTTGCTAATATTTATTTTAACTTCGCCGGCCGATGCGTCCGAGGTTAAAACTATAGTCGATATTTCATCCGGCAGAGGAAAGTTTATGGCGTCAGGCGTCGCCACGCCGTCCGCGCGAAATATTACTAAAAACATTTCTTCCGCCACACCTGTTTCGAAATTTTTAATGGTTACTCCCGGCTTCAGGCTTTGTTTTTCCCCGTGCGTCGAGGAAATTTCGGGATTTAAATAATTAAGCGCATCGATTTTGACTCCATATTTAAATGCGAATGTTCTGTAAATACCGTCTTTATAGAAGGCGACTCCGAAAGTTTTATTATCGGCGCGGCTTATAGATAAGCTGCGCGCCGTCGCGAGCTCAGAAGCCGCCTCCATCGCGCTCGATGAAAGCTGGCGGCGGTGGTAAAAATCGATCATCGACGGATATGAAATAGAAACGATAGCGCTTAATATCATTATGACGCAAATTATTTCTATAAGCGTAAAAGCCGCGTGAATGCGAGTATTGGATATATCGGCGTACGGTAATAGCATAAGCTGCCGCCTCCCGTATTTTTTATTCATCGGCCTTGGTCATTCTAAGCACTTCTGAAAGCGTCGTATGGCCCATTATGGCTTTAGCGAGACCGTCGAAGCGCATGGTTTTCATTCCGGTATTTTTTGCGGCCTGCCTTATTTCTTCGGTGGAGCGGCCTTCAAAAATTTTATGCCTTATTTCATCGGTTATGACCAATATTTCCTGTATGGCCGTTCGCCCGCGGAAGCCGGTATTAAAGCACGACTGGCAGCCGGAGCCGACGAAAAATTTATATTTATTTTTAGGCAGTTTAAGCGTTCTAAGCAGATCGTCGTCGGGTATATACTCGGTTTTACAGTGCGGACAAATTTTACGCACGAGCCTTTGCGCTACTATGGCTACTATAGTCGATGTTAAAAGGAAGGGTTGAACGCCCATTTCTAAAAATCTGGTTATTGTCGAGGCCGCGTCGTTGGTATGCAGCGTCGAAAGTACAAGATGCCCGGTCAGAGCGGATTCTATGGCTATCTGCGCGGTTTCTATGTCGCGTATTTCGCCGACCATTATAACGTCGGGGTCCTGTCTTAAAATGGCGCGCAGCGCGGTCGCGAATGAATAATCTATTTCGGAGCGCACCTGCACCTGATTTATTAATGAAAGCCTGTACTCGACGGGGTTTTCGACTGTGACTATATTTATTTCGGGCGATTTTATTAAATTAAGCCCGGCGTACAGCGTCGAAGTTTTACCCGAGCCGGTAGGGCCCGTCACGAGTATTATGCCGTTAGGCGCCTTGAGTGCTTTTTTGAAATATTCGAGGTTTTCCGGTGAAAAGCCTATGGTGTCGATGCCGATTTGAACGGATGAACGGTCGAGAAGCCTCATTACTATCTTTTCGCCCCATACGATCGGAAGAGAGCTTACGCGGATATCGATTATGGTTTTTTCGAATTTAATCTGCATGCGCCCGTCCTGCGGAAGGCGTTTTTCTGATATGTCCATGCCCGCTATTACCTTTATTCGCGCTATGAACCTGTTTTGCAGCTTGGTGTCGATATCCAGGGAGTGTATTAAAACGCCGTCGATTCTAAATCGTATTATCAGGCCTTTTTCGGTCGGCTCTACGTGGATATCGGAAGCGCGTTTGGCCGCCGCTTCTTTGATTACTTCGGAAACCAGCTTTACTACCGGGTCGTTTTCTTCACCGCGCCCGGTGAGTTCGATAACTTCGGCGTCCATTCTGTCGAGCTGTTCCTGCTCGGATTGAAGTTCGGCTTCTGAGACTAACGCCGATACCATCGGGTTGATCGCTCCGTATAGCGAGGTAATAGCGTTAGTTATCTGCATTTCGGGGCATATTACCACGTCGATAGGCATGCTCAGCGAATTTTCGAGTTTTTCTATCGAAAAAACGTCGAGCGGGTCGGCCATTCCGACTATCAATTTATTTCCGTCGAGCATTAACGGCACGATGAGCTTGTCGCGCGCGAAGTCGGGGTCTATAAGGTTGGCTATGTCTTCTTCGATAACGCTTGTGGATATATCCATAATTGGAATGCCGAGCTGTTCGGAGATAACTTTGAGTATCGCTTTTTCGGTGACGAAGTTAAGATCGACAAGAACTTTTCCAAGCCGTTGCTTCCTTAATTTCTGTTGCTTGAGCGCTTCGCAGAGTTTTTCTTCAGTTATGATATTTTTTTCGACCAGCATATCGCCGAGTCTTTTTTTGATATTTTTCATTTTTAGCTCCCGGGTTATTATACTATTTTAAGCAGAGCGTCTTTAAGCTCGTCCGCCGTTGCATATCTATCCTGCGGCTTTTTTTCGATGCATTTTAAGACTATCGCCTCTACTGGATAAGGGATTAACGGATTTTTCTTAGTAGGCGCCTGCGGCTTGACTTTTAAATGCTGATGTACGTAATCACCAGATGTAAAAGGTTTTTCGCCGGTAAGCATTTCATAGAGCATGATGCCGAGGGAATAAAGATCGGCCCGGCCATCGATATGCTCGCCCAGACACTGTTCGGGCGATATATAGGCGAAAGTGCCTAATATTGTGCCGGCCTTCGTGACGCTGGATTCGTCGAGCGCTTTGGCGAGGCCGAAATCCATTATTTTAACATTATTTTTTTCGATGATCATTATATTTTCCGGTTTTATATCGCGGTGAATTATATTCAGACCGTGCGTGTAGGCAAGCGCTTCACAGCATTGAACCGCGATATCGCGCATTTCAAGCGGCGAAAAAGATTTTTTTTCCTTCAGGATTTCTTTGAGGCTGCGTCCTGTAAGCAGTTCCATGGTCATATACGGAAGCTCGCCCTTTATAACGTCGAAGATATTTAATATTTTCGGATGCTTAAGGCGGCTGGACACGTCCGCTTCGCGTTCGAAGCGTTCCATAAAGCCTCTGTCGTCTTTGAATGTGAGTATGGGAATTTTAATCGCTACCTCGGAGTTCGTCTGCGTGTCCTGCGCGCGGTAAACGATTCCCATTCCGCCCTTTCCGATCTGTCCGATTATTTTATAGCGTTTGTCGATATAGTCGGTTTCGTTAGCGACGCTGGCAATCATAGTGCGGTCGGAATCCTCCGCGGCGGCCGACGAGGCAGCCGGGGCCCTTCTGGCTTCGGCTACGCGTTTGGCGGCTATTTTTTCTTTTATGGAAGTTATTATATCCGCGGTATTTTTATAACCCATATCTATGGCCGCTATTTCGGAAAATATCGCTTCGGCCTTTTCGAGACTTCCGTTATCTAAAAAAATTCCGCCTGATTTGAATTTAAAAGCGAGCTCTTCGCCGGCTGAAAGATTAAAGTTTTTTAATTCGATCGAATTATAGATTTTTTCGGCGGCCGCGCCCATATTTTCTTTAAGGAAGCACTCCATTAAATAAATGTTTATCAACAGCGAGCGTTTGCCCGCCGGCGCGGTTTTTATAAGCTGCTGAAACATAGGTATCGCTTTTTTAAAATCGTTTTTTTCGTAATACAGTTTGGCCTCCGCCGCCTGTATTTCAAGAGGGCTTACCTGTACGCGGCTTTCAGCGTCTATGGCGCTCCTTTTAACCGCGACTGATTCGCCGTCGATGATAAGTTCGATATCCTGCTCAGTAGATGATTTCATTTCCATGATGTCGCGCTCGTCTATGAGGGTTTTAATATATTTCTGGCGTTTTTGCGCGTCGGCGTCGCTTGCGTCTAACTGCGTCATTTTAAGATATAATTCATTGGCGCGCTCGATGTCGCCGTTTTTAAGATAGGCTTCAGCGAGGCATTTCAAGCATTTATTCGACTGGCTTAACTTATAGGCGGTCGGAGCCAGGTCGATTACGCGCTGATATTTTTTTTCTTTGATGAGGATAGAAGCTATGGAAGAAAAAAGTTCGATATATTTATCTTCGTTTTCTTTCTTTTTAAGCGAGTCGAAAATTATAGCCATGCTTTCGTCATATTTTTGATGCTTGAGCAGCAGGCGGCAGTATTCGTATTTAATGCGCGCGTCGTCGTCGAAAAGCCCGCACAACTGCTTAAAAATATCAAGAATTCCATCTTGTATATCGTTTTCGAGCATTAAAAAAGCTTTTCTTTTGATAATAGCTTTTTGCTGAGGGTAAACGGCCAGTATTTTATCGATGGCCGCAAGCGCCGCGTTCACGTTTTTTTGCTTGTTGCACGCGCTTATTATGCAATCGCCGTAAAGGAGGATATTTTTTTTATTTCCGGTTTTAAAACTGTCGTTAAAATATTGCGTGGCTAATGGAAGAAGATTTTCCAGCGCGCTGTTTTTAACTTCGATGACCATTCTGAAAATTTCGACTGCCTCTTCTGCCTGTGAGAGCCGGTTGTATATGACGAAAAGGTTGTAATAATGATTTGTAAGATTGCCGGAACGGTCTATTTCGATTAATTTTTTCAATACGCAGGCCGCTTTTTCGTACTCTTCGATTTTTAAGTATTGATCGGCGAGTAAAATCAGCTCGTCGATGGAACCCGCTTCGATTGCGATTATTTCTTCGAGGAGCGCGGCGGCTTTTTTTGAACTTTCAGCGCATGATTGCGACTGGCTTTCACCCGCATATGGTTTTTCTTCCGTATAGAGGCGGGCGAGTATTTTTATTACATACAGGTAATTTTTATCTTTAGCGTAATTATCGTTTGCCGCAAGCGCCGCGCGACGGTTTTCGTAAGCCGGTATGACCGTTTTAACCAGTGCTTTCTTTTTATAAACGGCTACCAGTTCGCTTACAAATTGAAAATATCCCGGTTTAAGATCTAAAAGCTGTTCATAGTATTGCTCCTCGTGGGGCCTGAGCTTTATAAGAGTTTTGTAATATTCAGCGGCCTGTTCGTATTTTTCGTCGTTTTTGAAAAGCTGTATCAAATTAAGTATAAGTTCGACGTTCTCCGGCGTGCCGCCGAGCATTTCCTGTATGCGGGCTATCTGCGCTTCGCCCGTCAATCTACCTTTTTCGCGGCCGTTTTTGCCGCGCGGCCGAAGGCGTTTGCGTATTATGACAGCCGCTATGAGCATAAATAAAATGCCCAGTGCTATATGCGTTTCGTTTTTATAACGGTTATATAAGTCGATGATTTTTTGCGCGTCGATATTTTTAAAAATTTCGGGCGCTGATAAGGCGGAGGCGCCAGCCGCCTTCTGGTAAGGCGAAGCGAAGCCGTCGTCCGAAGAAAAGTAAAAGTTTTTCGAGGCTTCGATTCCGGGAATCTGGAGGCAGAGAATCGAGTTTGTGAGCGGAATTAAAAATAGAGCCGAAGCCGCGCTTTTTAAATAAAGCCCGCTGATGGAAGCAGGCGCGGGTTTTTCTTCGAAGTTAAATTCGGCCGCCTGTTTTTTGGTTGCAATGTTATATAAACTTATCGATTCATTGGAAGAGTAGTATAAAAAAAGCGGCTCGCCGCTTTCGAAGCGAATAATCGCCGATGGAAACGCGCCTCTGGCTTTTGTTTCAAGTTTGAAAATTTCGCTGAAATTAAGGTCGTTGAAACCGATATGCTTATTTTCGCATCTGGCGGTTATTATCGATGCGCCGTCCGCAAGGCCGTTAGAGCCGCAGAGCCCGGATACGGCCGCATCCGTTTTTAATTCGTTTATATATGCGGCTTCAGGCCGGCCGCATCCGTATATTTTGACGCCGCTTTCGCTTCCTATGGCAAGTTTTACGATTTCAACCGGTTCCGTATTTTCGTCGCCGGCCGATAAGTTGTAGTACAATAGAATTTTTGATGCAGGCGAGGCGTTTAATTTAGCTTCCGATATTTTTTCGGCGCTCGCTAATGAGCCGGTTTTATAAATTTCAAACCCGTCGCTCCTTAAAACGCAAAAGAAAAATCTTCCGCTGCGGCTTATAACTGAGTCAAGCGCTATTATTTTCGATGCGCCGCTTATATTGAATTTTTCGAGCTTATCGCCGCTGGTCTCGTAGATTTCATTGTTTTTAACGATTATAAAGCCCGCGGGCGAAGAAGCGATAAGAGGATTTTGCGAAGCCGGAGAAGAATCGGAAAAAATAAGTGAGCCGTCGGCGGGATCGATGATGTCAAAGGCGTTGTCTTCGTAATGAAGCATGACTTTTAAACGGTCGAAAGAAGTATAAATCTTTTTGAGCTTAATTCCTGTTTTAATTTTATAATGCCATCCGGCCCGTTCGTTTCCGGGCGTAAAAGCGTTTATGCCGCTCGCGCTGGCCGATATGAACGTTGTTTCGGATTTATCGGCGATGAAAACAGGGTTGGAAAAAACGAAGTTATTTAACTTATGCTCGAAGTATTGATTGAGCTGCTGCGCGAAAGCCGTCCCGCTCAGCAAGGCGTTTAAAAAAATGACGGCTGAAATTAAAAATGCGCTGGTTATAGTTGATATTAAAGGTTTTTTATATGTTTTAATCGATTTAATTTTCACGTATTTTTTCACCGATGTTATAATCGTCCGTAGCGACGCTGAAATTGATGACGGTATTTTCATTTAAGCGGTTGGCATTATATGATTTAAGACCGCTGGATACTTTAAGCTGATAGGAACCGGGATAAAAAGCGAAGTCGGGCGCGAATATAAGGCTTCTTACGCTATAAACCGTATATTTGCCGTTTATCGAAGCGCCTTTAGAGTCGATAATCTTGACGAATTCTTCGTAGTCGGTTTTTAAATCGAGCGGTTCGGAAAAAGTGAGTAAAACCCTGTCGTATGAATTAATAATGCTTTTATGCTTTGACGGGTATGAGTCTATAACGTAAAACATCGGCCTGAAGGCTTTGAACTGCCATACGAAAGTTTCGAATAAACCTTTATTATTGGCGCCGCGCGCCTTTCTGCTCACAGCCACGTTATAAGTGCCGCCGTTTTTTAATTCGACGGCTGAAGTGAGCTCGAGTCTTTTTAATATTCTGTTGTAACGTACCTTCGATGGAATGGCGCCGCTTTCGTCGAATAAAGTTAAGTAATCGTTTAAATCATTTATATTTTCCGACGCTGCAAAAAATAACGGACGGTCGAATTGTACGAATATCAAAGGTTTCGGATCATATATTTCGGCCCCCGCGAGAGGATATTGCGATATAATTTTTATAGCGCCGCGGCCCGGATCGGAAACCGTCGAATATTGATACATCAGGGCACTTTTGAAACGCTCGCCCTCGGCGCCGCGCAGCCCGGTTTTAAATATCAGGCTGTAAATTTTTTCGTATCTGAGTTTTTCGACGGGTTGAATAATTACGGTGCACGAGTTTTTTAAATATTTTAAAACAGTCTTAACAGGCTTATTATTAAGCGTGAGGCATACATATCGGTCGTCGAGCGTACTTGGATCTAAATCGGCGTCGAAACGCGCCTTAAAAACCGTTTCCGGCTTTATCTGGCCGGCGGATGAAACTGGCGAAATTTCGATAACCGAAATGTGAGAAATCGCCGGGCGTTTCTCCAGAGCCGAAGCGGTAAAATTTTGCGGCGCGCCGGCTAAATGTAAAAGTAAAAAAAATAAGGTTGTGTATATAATAAAGCAAAGTGTCTTTAAGCGATTAAACATTATTATTTTCCCATTTCTTTGATATTATTTCAGTTCATGTATTTTACCATACCATTAATCATATGTCAAAATAAAATTATAGTAATAAAATTGAGGTAATAACTATATTCGATTTTATTTAAAAATGAATAAAAATGACTTTTCTTAAATTTTGTGAGTAAAAACATATTTAATAATTTTTAAAATAAGGGAGGGAGAAAAGGTTGCCGAACCCTTTCTCCCTCCCTTAAACCCTCCCTCTTTCGGCAAATTGCCTGACGCTTTGTTGTTAAGTTATCGACAGCTTTTTTTGTCGGGGCTTTAATTTGGTGAAGTGTTTTGCGAAGTGTTAGAGAGTTGCCTTTGAGTTTTTTCTTTATTGTTTGCCTGCTATTCGCTCATTTATTCATTACGAGCTTATTGTATAAAATTATAGAGTTTTATGTGGTTTTCGGTGATACAATAAAAGTTGATATACTTTGAAGTATTACCGTGAGCTTTAGTATTAAGAACCGGCAGTGCGTAAATAGAACGCCTCTGCGCGCACGCGCGCAGAGGCAAAACTGACAAAAGGCATGAAAAAAGTTTATGGCAGGAAAGAAAGAAGAAGAAAGAAGAAGAAAGAAGAAAAAGAATAAATGGCAGGAACATATTAAGGAAGTTGTCAGAAAAACTTCTAAGCCGGCAGGAAATGCCGCTAGAAATAAAAAGGCTATTTCATAGCCTTTTTATT
>DIVV01000002.1:0-14148 GCA_002423385.1 bacterium UBP16_UBA6123 | reverse complement strand
CATTGGTCCTTTCTTTTCCCCCGTCTCGGCCTTAAAGCGGGCTTGATAAATAAACAAACAAAAAATTAATTAAATAAAAATAAAAATAAAAATAACTTTTATTAAAAATAAAAATATGTTATATTGGGAAAAAATTGAAGGTGATTTAATTGGATCAAATCGAACATGCATATAATTTAATATTGACTAACTTCAACTATGCGTCTTATAAGATGCATCTTATGGTTAATGAGCACCTGACGCTTAATTTAACTCTTATTTTATTTCTCGGCGCTCTGGCGCAGTGGATCGCATGGCGTTACCATTTTCCATCGATCGCCTTTCTTTTATTTTTCGGTTTTCTGGCGGGGCCTATCGGTAACTTAATAAATCCTGATGTATTATTCGGAAAGACTTTCATACCGATCGTTTCTCTTTCGGTAGCTTTTATTTTATTTGAGGGCGCGTTGAGTCTTAAATTTTCGGAAGTGGCCACGACAAGAAAGGTTGTGCGGAATTTAGTGACTATAGGCGCCATCGTGACGCTCGTGCTTTCGGCCGCGGCGGCTTATTATATACTTAAACTCGATCTTCGTCTGTCTCTTCTTTTCGGCTCGATTTTAACGGTGACTGGCCCTACGGTTATTATGCCTTTATTGAGGCATATAAAACCTATAGGTAAAATATCCGCGGTATTAAAGTGGGAGGGTATTGTAATAGATCCCATAGGAGCTATTTTTGCCGTCCTGGTTTACCAGGCAACGATTACCGGAGAGTTTTACAGCGCGTATTATTCCGTGTTATATAATTTTATGATAATTTTTGTTACCGGCACTTTGACCGGGCTTGCGGGGGCGGGAGTTTTTTACCAATTGCTTCGAAATTATCTGGTGCCCGAATATCTTCAGAATCCCTTTACTTTAGCTTTAGTTTCGACGGTTTTTACCGCGTCGAACCTTATAAAAGAAGAATCCGGGCTTCTGGCTATAACGATTATGGGGATAACATTAGCCAATCAAAGAAGGGTTGACGTTAAAAACATACTTATATTCAAAGAAAATCTCAGAGTGCTTTTAATTTCGATATTATTTATTCTTCTTTCGGCCCGTCTTAAAATCAGTGATTTTGATAATTTAAACAGTTCGTCTCTTCTTTTCATAGTTATTTTAATTTTTGTAATAAGGCCGGCATGTGTTTTTATTTCGTCTATTAAATCAGACCTTAATTTTTATGAAAAGGTTTTTATTTCATTTATGGCGCCGCGCGGTATAATAGCGGCTTCGGTTTCATCCGTATTCGCGCTTAATCTTGCAAAGGCCGGCCATAAGAATGCCGAGGCGCTGGTGCCTCTCACTTTTATGGTGATAATAGCGACGGTTTTATTTTACAGCATCGTTTCTCCGTGGCTGGCAAACCGTCTTAAACTGTCTAATATCAATCCGCAGTCGGTAATAATAATAGGCGCGCAGCCGCCCGCCGTTAAAATAGCTCTGGCTCTTAAAGAGGCCGGGTTTCAATCCATGTTGATCGATAATAACGCGCGGCATGTGGACTTTGCCGTCGCTGAGGGGCTCACGGCTTACGCTACGAGTATATTAGCCGATAACGTCGTTGACGAAATAGACGTGAACGCTTACGGCAAAGTCCTTGCGATCACGTCTAACGATAAGGTGAATTCACTTTCGATCGTAAGATTTTGCGAGTATTTTGAAAGGCACGAGCTATATCAGATATCTTCTAAGATATTTTCATCTCTGCCGCAGAGGCTTACGGGCCGAACGCTGTTTCGGAGCAATTTTTCTTATGATGATCTGGAGGCGGCTTTTAACGGCGGCGCTAAAATAAATAATATAAAAATAGGGCCCGAATTCAGCGTGCAAAATTTCAAAAAAACTTACGGCGAAGACGCGCTTATATTATTTAAAATCGACGATAAAAATAAACTGATAGTTAACTCGCCGGATCTGCCTGAAAAGCTCGAGCCGAAAATAAAATCGGTTATAGCTCTCTGCTGAGCTTGAACGAATGTATAAAGCGTTTAGCTATTGTTTAATTATCGTTTAATTTAGATTTAATCTGCGTGAGAACCATGTCGATAGCTATCTGATTATGGCCGCCGTAAGGAATTATTATGTCGGCGAATCTTTTAGACGGTTCGACGAACTGGTGGTGCATGGGCTTTACCGTCGCAAAATATTGTGATATGATCGATTCGAGGGAGCGGCCGCGCTCTTTGAGATCGCGTTCTATGCGTCTTATTATTCTTACGTCGTCGTCGGTATCCACGTAAATTTTAATATTGCACATCTGGCGTATTCGCGGATCGGTGAATATGAGAAAGCCTTCGAGAATAATTATATCTTTTGGCTCGATTAATAAAGTCTGTTCCGAGCGCGTGTATGAAACGAAATTATATACGGGTTTTTCTATCGGCTTATAATCGCGAAGCTGTTTTAAATGCTGAAGAAGCAGGTCGTTATCTAAAGCGTCGGGATGATCGTAGTTGACGCCGACCCGCTTTTCATAGATGAGGGCTGACTGGTCTTTATAATATGAATCATGGTCGAGAAGTATTATGGATTCGGAGTCGAGCGCGGAGACTATCTTGCGCGTGACAGTGGTTTTGCCGGAGCCGGAACCGCCGGCTATTCCTAAGATGAAAGGTTTCATTAAACGCCTCTTTTCTTTAATTTTTTTGAAATAATCTTATTGTTTTTTTATTTTATAAACGCCTTTTGTAGTTAATGCGAATATATATGGATCGAGCTGCGTGAAGGAAACGCCGCTGCCGTCGAGAACTTTAGAATATGAAATATTGCGCGATCCGTAGGTAAGAACGCATTTGCCCGGAGTTTTTTCGTTCAATCCGTATTTTCTGAGTATCCAGACGCCGTCTGAAAGAGTGTCGCGCATGGCGCATACGCTGTCGTTAACCGTAACTCCTCCGCTGATATCGATTCTTTTCCACTGTCCGCCGTTAAAGAGCGCTACGCCCGAATCGCCGGCGATGTAAATTTCACCGCCGCGGCCGCGGTTTATCGAATTAATGCGCGAAAAAACGCATGAAAGGGGCGTTGTCATATATTGCCAGACGGCGCCTGAAAAAAACACGAGCGCGCTGGAGCCGCCTTCACCGAGGCCGGCTATTACGGCATCGTCAATATTTAAAAAAGCGGCCGGAGAAGCCAGCGAAGGTTGAGTTAAATCGTAGTTTTCGGGCGTCGTGCCAGCAAGCGGCATGAAGTGAGTGATATGCCCTTCAGCGGATATTATGACGCATTTTTCGGATACTTTAGATGAAAGTTCCGAAAAACCGGCTATCACTCCCTTATTTTCGATAAAATGAACGCTGGTGCAGGAAGAAGAAGGCGTTCCGTCTTTTTTTGATATGCTTGTAACCGAGCGAAACCGGTATTTATTTGTTTTAAGGTCTTTATAGCAACCTTCGAGCTTTACCGCGCCGGCGTTTCCCGATGCTAAGTATAATGCGCCTTTATCGTCAGAGCAGAGCGCGTTTATATTTTTTAATTCAGGCCTTTCAGGCATTACTTCGCTGGTTGAATCGATTAAATTGTAACGGTAAAGGCCTTTTTGACCGCCTATAAAAATATCGCTTCCGACGGCTTTTATAAACTTATGATTTCCGGCGAGTATTTTTTCGATATCAGCGCCCGGGGCTGGAAGGTCGAATTGCCCGTATTTTAAGAGGCCGCCGCCGTCGGTGGCTATATATACGAAATCCTGTCCGCATAATATATCGCAGATTTTATTGGAGGTAAGCGGCGAATTATCTTTGTTGAAAATTATAAATTCGCTTCCATTATAGATGGCGAGGCCGGAATTGTTAGTGCCGATCCACAGGCCGCTTTTGAGAGCTTCGAAGGCCGGATTCGCGGGTGCGGGAATAACGGCCTGCTGAGGGAAAAATGAGTTTTTATCGTTGAGCGCGGTGAATTCCGGGTTGCTTAAAAGTTTAAACAATTCGTGTGTTTTTAGAGTGATATTTCCGTTCTGGTTAATAACTTGAGTATAGGGCGATTCGAATTGGGCTAATTGTTTTGCGAGTAAATCCGTGTTGACGGTTTCGTCCTGCCCGTCTTCGGCGGTTTTATCGGCGGCGGCGAGTTTTTTATCGATAGTTATTTGCGCTTTATTAAGCTGTCGGGATAAATTGTCGTGCGCGAAGCAGGTTACCCAATTTTCCGCAAGGCCCTCGTTAACGCCGAATGCCGTTAAATTTCCGACGCCGTTAGAAATGAAGAAGCCGGCCGTCGTGGAAAAGGCTATGCCGGAATCGATTTTAATTTCGTGTGTTTCCGAGCCGCCGTCCGGCTGATAATTAATGCCGGCAATCTTAGTTGCGCCGTTAATTTTATTCTGGTCGGAAAAATCGTCGGGATCGAATTTTTCGCAGTCGGCGGTTTTTAGAATCATTAAATCGGTGGCTATATAAACGACGCCTGATTCATTTACGAATATCGAGTTTATTTTTCCGAGATCTATTCCCGAAGAAGTTTTGCGCACGATTTTTCGAACGCTCGTGGAGGCGATCGTGAAAAATCCGTGGTCGGTGCCGGCATAAACGGTTCCGCCTTCCGCGGCGAGACTGTATATTATATCGCTCTGGATATCGCTATTTTTAAGCGTGAATACATCGGCTTTCAAAGATGTGCCGGCGGCTGGAGCAAAAACAATCGCGGCTCCGGCGTTCGTTCCGACGATAAGTCTGTCGTCGGAAGGAGAATAACAAATTGATAATATATTTGGCGAAGGCAGCGGCGGACTAGTAATTAAAGGCGAGAAGTTTTTGCCGTCAAATATTATAACGCCGTTTTCTTTTGAGCCGATAAAAAGCAATTTACTTTTCGGGCTGTAGGCGAGGCATTTAATGTTTCTGGCGGTCAAGCCGTCCGCTTCGCCGTATGAAGTGAAATAGCCGGATTCTAAATATGTGACGCTTTTAGATTCAAGATTTAATTCATGCCACGGTTCATTTGAGTCGGGACACGCGGCGGCGGGCGCCGGAATGCCGGTTGTAGAAAAAAATATAAAAAATAAAAGTAAAATAACGGTTAAAGTCGATTTAACTATATATTTATCCAGTGAATCAAGCAATAGTTTACTTCGGTTTTGGGCGCTTTTAATTGTCCGTCTGCCGCATAATACGAATAAATCGGTTAATCGTTCATCGGAAGGCATATAAGGGTCGCAGAGGCTGACGGGATTTGAAGCTGATTCGATAATCGAATCGATGGCTATAACGGCGGAATTAAAAAGTAAATCAGCGAAATCGCATATTTTTGAATTAAGCGATAAGAGGCTGCCGCCGCTGATAAGGGCTTCCTGTTTGCATCCGCCGCCGCATAAATATCTTATCGCGCAGTCTCTACAGCCGGGTCTTTCATCAACGCTCACCCGCCATTGCCTGTCGGCGGCCGATATATTTTTAAGGCCGCCTTCGATTTTAAATGCGTCTTTGCCTATAAGGCGGTGGCAGGGATATACGGAGCCGTCGGCGGCGAGAGTGAAGTAGCCGATTCCGGCGCGGCAGTGATTTGCAGAGAGGCTGCCGTCGAGCAGATAGCGGATATAACGGTTTAATTCAAGACAGCCTTTAAAAATATTATCTTTTTGTGATATAAGTGAAGCGTATCGAGCGGCCATGGATTTATAAGTTTTTTTAAAATCTTCGTTAATTTTTATTTCTGATGCCGCGCCGTCTTCGATAGCGGCGCAATAGATCGAGCAATAGTCGAAGATATTAAGCGCGGCGAGTTCTTTTAATTCTTCTAAGAAGCCCGCCGGGTTGTCGTAAACCGTCATGCGCGCGACGGTTATAAGGCCGGGAGCGGCTTTTTTTATTTCGGTAACGTTTTTAATAATATCGGCGTATGAATCGCCGCCGTTTTTATAAGGCCGCTGGGCATTTTGTGTGGCGGCGGTGCCGTCGATGGAAACCGATATTATAAAATTTCCATCCGTGAGCAGCTCCCGGATGGTTTCGTTATAAATCGTCAGATTGGTAGATATTCTGTTGATAATGCGGCTGGTTTGAAAAGCGCTGCCCGCTGGCCTTAAATATTCGCTTTTTTCAAAGGCCAGCGTATCTTTAATTGCGTCTGTATTAAGTAATGGTTCGCCGCCGAAAAATTCAAACCTGAAATCTTCGTTAGTTTCGAGCATTCCGGCTTCGAGTGCGTCTTTTAAAGCGCAGCGGACAGTTTCAAAATTCATAGAACCGCTCTGCGTCGAGTAATCGCCGCCTTTAGCGTAGCAATATAGGCAGCAAAGGTTGCAGCGGGCGGTAAGATCGAGATTAAGCGCCGAAATTAAAGGCCGCGGGCCGGCGTAATAGTCGGCTAACAGGGTTTTATTCGTTATTAATCCGGCGGCCGGGCCGAGGCTATCGGCGAGCTTATTTAATTCGACGGCAAAATCATCGGTGAGGATATATTTTCCGGCGGATTGTTTTAAGCATTTATTTTCATCGATAGCAAACAGGAGTGAAAATTGAGATAGAAATATATAACAGCGGCCGTTAATTTTTAATATTAAATATTGCTCGTTTTTAATAATATAATCGGTATCAATCATAACCGCCCCCTCTATGCGTCGTTTTTTTGTTTCATTATTTCTTCTATATTTTCTATGCTTTTAATATCGTCTTTGAATAACGCGCCGTTTTTATTCACTATCGCCCGTGACGGGCACTGCTTGACGCACGCGAGACATTCGCAGCACTCGCGCCGGTAATCTATAACGATCCGCCCGTTGGTTTCGCTAAAGAGGTTTTTAGGGCATACCTGCGTGCAGCGAAGGCATGAGGTGCAGGCTTCGGTTAAAATTAACGGCTGAAAAAGACTTTTATTATTAAAAGTTTTCAGCCAGTGCGCTATCGTGGTTTTGTAAAATGGCGTAGAGCCGAGCATATCGATTGAAACTAAAAAATTGATAATAAAAGCGGACGCGCCGTAAAACAGGAATAAAGTAAATTTTAACGGCGTCATAAAAAAATATTTAACCAGCGAGTATGAAATAATGGCGGCTTGAATGAAAGCGCCGATTAACAGGGAATTATTAGCTGGATATTTAAAAGGCAGTTTTTCGTAAAGCATAAAATTGCCGAAAATATTTATAAAATTCATTAGAAGTAAAAAATGTATTTCGCGTCCGTATTTTTTGGGAAGTATAAGTTTGAGCGCCATTACCGGCAGAAAAAAAACGGCGGACATTCCGAAAGCGTTATAGAAGCGGTCGGCGAAGCTGAAGCGAACGGCGCGCATATCTTCATCGGCGCAATATCCTTTATTTACATAACTTTTAATATCGTTAAAATCGGCGGGGCCGAATACGCCGGTAAAGCCGCATTCTTTTTCGAGCGTTTTCAAATTAACGCCGGCCGCCGAAAGCTGCGGCAATATAAGTTTTCTATGATAAACTTTAGCGTGAAGCCCGGTAGCGTTTACCACATCGGCTATTTTATGTTCGTTGAAATCGCATACGCCCGAGGCGCACCATACGTTGATGCCGGCCGAGTCCGCTACCAGAAGATAGCAGTTAATGCCGCGAAGCGCCGCTATAAGTCTTTTAACGCTGTGAAAATAATTGCCGGAAACGAAAACCGGCGAATCCGGCGACGGATTTCCGATCGTCAAAAGTCCGCATTCATGGCGTATCGGGTTATAGCGCAGCAGAACGCAGCGGCAGTTAATAATAAAATCGACGGCGTTTTTTAAAATGCTCATATCACAACTTCTTAATATTTAATATCGAAATAATTCCATAGAATAAATTACGTTTTTTTTCAATCTTTAAGCCGGCCGAGTCAAGGTCGTTTAAAAGCCCTTTTACCGGCATTATTAAAGTTCTTGTCAATATAAAATTGGGTATAAAAAAAATCCAGAATAAAAAATGATAAACGGCGCTTAACATGAAATTCCGGGGCCATAATTCGTCGCAGATAACAATTTTGCCTTCAGGCGCAAGGAGTTCCGCCGCGGTTTGAATTGTTTTTTTACGCACTACCGCAGAGAGCTCGCCGAGCATCATCGACATTATTATAAGATCGAATTTTTCATCCTTTAAAATAACGCCTGCGGAAGCCGAGCCGCACTCTATTATTTTTATTTTATCGTCTAAATGGCCGTCTTTTATCTTAGTTTTAAGTATCGAAAGCATTTGCGGCGAAGAATCGACGGCCGTAACGATAGCGCCTGCGATTGCGCAATCTATGGCTAAACTTCCGCTGCCGCAGCCGATGTCGAGCACTTTTGAGCCGGGCCTTACTTCGGATAAAATAAGTTTTTGCGAACGCCTGTGGCCGCCGAAGGTAAGGATATTCATCATTTTATCGTAGCGCGCCGGTATTTTTTCGATATATTTCATAAGTCCGTATATGAGCATATTATTTATTCTCCATTTGCGCGCCGCGCGTTATTAGGTTGAAATCTCTGGCGTCGCAGAAATCGTTAATATCTTTTAATTCAAGCGCGCCTTCCGACAGCGCAATGAAGCGGCCGAGCAGCAGAAGATTAGCAGCCTGCGCGCCGCCGGATATTCTTTTAGCTTCATTGCGAAAATCGCCGTGGATGAATCTGGCGGTGATTTGTGTAAAGTGGCGCTTTAATTCGCTGAATTTAAAATACGCGGCGTCGGCGCGCCTTATATTAGTGGGCGCCATTATGAACTCGTCGGTGATTATAAGGCTTCGCCCGCTTAGTTTATCGTTAAATTTTAAAAGCTCCGAGGCTTCGAGCGAGAGAGCGTAATCGCAGGCGCCGTCATCGAAATCCAGCGCGCGAGTAAAAGTTGAAACGCTTTGCGGCGCGGTATTTTGAGAAATGGCATTATTTGCGTTAGCCGAGCCGGTTCCGTCGTTAATGCAGCCGTCAGCTTCGTCGTTAAAACCGTCTTCGAAGCGTATTATCGAAGCTACGTGACCGAGACGCTGCGCGCCGCCGCGGTTGTCGTAACCGGTTATGGCGCCGTATTTTTTTAAAAGCGCCTGACGCATTAGCGAAGTTAAATATAAAACGCCCTGGCCGCCCATGCCGGTTATAATAATATTTTTAGCCGCCATATTCGACCTCGCTTTTAGCTATAGCGCCGTTGGGGCATATTTGAAAACAGATGCCGCAGCCGTCGCAGATATCATGATTTATATATAATTCTCCGCCGTCGTCTTTAAATATGGCGGGGCAGCTCAATACCGAATAACATTCATTGCACTGAGCGCAGCGTTCTTTAATTATCTGGTAGTTAAGCGTTTTAAATAATTTTTTGACTCCGTCGTTCGTGTTTCTGGCGGCTTCGCGTTTTTTAGCCATCATACGGCATTCGCGCCTTACTATAACGGCCGTGAAATCTTTTGCACCCGTTTTCGCCTCAAATAATTCATTTAATAACGCCTTGAATTTATCTACGCGGAACGGGTCGATTTCTAATATGCGTTTTACGCCGAAGGCTTCGAGTATTTTTTTAATCGATACTCTTTGGCCGTCGTGGCTGGACTCGTTTAACGGCCTGGTAGTAAAGGTAGGCTGATGGCCGGTCATAGCCGTCCAGCCGTTATCGAGTATAAAACAAATTTGATCGGAGTTGGAAGCCGCGCACTGCATAATCGTCTGCATTCCGCTGTGGAAGAAGGTGGAGTCGCCGATGATAGAGACCACTCTCTGTTTTTTTTCGCATGATTGTCCGCCGCGGCCGCCGGCTATGGAAAGACTCACTCCCGATGCGATCGAGGTTCCCGAGTTCATGCAGGCGAGCCAGGAAGAAAAATGCGGCGGAAGCGAGCTGCAGCCGATGTCGCCGCCGATTACGTCGTATTCGGATATAAACTTATTTAACGCGTAAAAAAAAGCGCGGTGCGGGCAGCCGGGGCAGAAGGTCCCCTCGCGCGGCAGAGGTTGTAAATAAAAATCTTTTTCATTATCGTTATTTATTTCGGTTATGCTTATCTGCGCGTTGTTTCCGCTGCGGCATAATAATTGGCTAAGTATTTGTTTCAATACCGGATATTTAAGCTCGCCGAAGCCGTTGATTTTATTTTTACCGAAAATATCGGCGTTTATTTTATTATGCGCCATAAACGATGATATTTGAATTTCTAAAAATCCTTCGAGGTCTTCGGCGAAAATTATCTTTTCGAAATTATGCGAATTGAAAACTTGTAATAATTCAGGGATGTTTAAAGGATAGGTAAGCGCGGGCGAATATATGGAATTTAAATCGTCGATTTTAAGCTCGCGCAGAGCTTCGCTGACGAAATTATAGTATATGCCGGAAGTGATTATAAGCGCGCCTTTATTAAAGACGAAGCGGCCGCTTAAATCGCCGCAAAATTTTTCGCCGCCGTTCCCGTCTCTGTCTCCGTCTCCGCCGAATTCTTCGTCCATACGCATTCGCTCTATTTTAGCGGCAAGTAATTCATGGCGTTTTACGGCCAGGGCGCCGACGTTTGTATAATCGCGCGAGTTAATGAATTCGCCGCCGTTTTTTATATCGAGCGCGCCGCCGGATAGAGCCGAGCCGACTCCATAGCAGAACGCCGAAGGTATTACTACCATAACCGGCAGCTTATAGCGCTCTGAAAATTCGAACGCTTTTTTTGTGATAATGACTGTTTCGTTAAAATCGCGCGGTTCGAATATCGGAATATGCGTATGCAGAGAATAAAACCTGACGTCAAACTCGCCGGTCGAACAGTTAGCGCCGGGGTCGGAGCCGGTTAAAATAACCATGCCGCCGTTTACGCCCGTATAGGCTGAATAATGCATGGGATCGGCGCATACGTTCACGCCGACGTGTTTCATGATTATAAAACTGCGGCCGCCCGCTAAAGAATAGCCGAGCGCCTGATGATAGGCGACGTGTTCGTTTATAACTATAGCGCAGCGGTCTTTAACCGGGCTTTCGGGCGAAGCGAGAAGGTCGAAAGTTTCGACTACGGGCGAGCCGGGATAAGTTAAAACAAGCCCGGCGCCCGCTTCGTAAGCCCCGCGTGCCGCCGCGCCCGCGCCGGATAAAATCAGGCGCTTTCCGGCTTCGCGCGTAAAAAAATCATTAATGCCGTCTTTCAATTAAACCAAACCTTTTCGTAAATAACCGGCAGGCCGTTATCGGCCGTCGCCGGAAGTGATTGCGGCGCGCCGGAGTCGGAGCGATTCAACAATATCAGTTTATTATGATATTTACTTATAATATCGCCGCTGAGGTTTTTATTATAGGTAGCTATGAAATCGGCGCCGGCGTTAAGCTGTTTAGCGAGTAATTTTTCGTCGTTTTCATGCAGAAAGCAATTCTGGACTATAATTTTGAATTTAGACGCGTATTTATTTTTAATTTCGGCTATAAAATCATAACTGGCTATATGGCAGACGGGTTTAACGGCGGGATTATAAGACGGTTCTTTTAAAAATAAATATTTAAAGTTAGTCTCGAGCGCGCTTATTATATCAGAAGCGGCCGCCGCGGCGTTTTTATCGCGCAGGTTTACGCAAAAGCCATATTCTAATGATGCTTTCAGTTCTTTATCCAGGGCGCAGCGGGTTAAAAAAATATTCAAGCTGAATTCTTCGTAAAGTAAAACTGTTTTAAAGCCGCCAGTTTTTATTGAGTTGACCGCGAATCCGATATCCATTAATTTAAGAGGCGTTTTCATAAGAAGCGCGGGTGAGTGGAAATGCGCCTGGGTTAAGTCGAGGCAGCCCGCATCCGTTAAAGCCATGAGCATTTTCTCCCTTCTACGCCGCCGTGGCCGCATAAATCATCGGTGCGGTCCTGGCACGGACCGTCGGTTTTATGCAGCGGGCAGTTTGCGACGGGGCACGGACCGTTTTTACTTTCAAAGCGGCATTCGTCGCAGAAAATACAGGCGTTATAATCGCCGCCGCGCGAATCGACCGTTACATATGAAAGCGTGCGGACTGGAGATATAATGCTGAATTCGCTTTCGCCGCGCTCTTTTTTTACTTCGGATATATAGCCGGAAATCGAATGCAGGCCGGCCTGGCAGGCTAAGACTATATAGCAGCCGGCCGTCGCGAAACCCGGCGCTCCAGGCGCGAGCCTGCCAAACAATCTCTGGTCGCACGGCGCGCCAGTCGATAATTTAAAAAGTATTTCATTGCGACCGGTAAAAAGATCGCTTATCTGTTTGATCCGTCTGGTATCGGATGTTTTAAACGCGGCCGCGCAATCGGAGCAGGCTATTATTCCGACTTTGACTCCGGGCGGAATTAATTTAAGAAGGTCTATAGAATCGTCGAAGCGGGTTTTGATCATAACTCGCCGCCTCCGCCGTTAAAGTCGCGCATTAAAGTATTTATCAGCGCCTGTCGTTCATCTTCGAGATATTTGTCGTAGAGCCCTCCGGCATCCATAAGCGCGAAGGTAAGGCGCGTCTCGCATAAAAGTTTTTGATCGATAAAGGCGCTTACGGCGCACACCGCGCCGTTTTCCGAAATATTTTCCAGAACGGCGTTCATAATTATCTGGTCGCCGGGACGCGCCATGAACTTGATTTTCGTTTTATCGATTATCGATAAAATCGCTTTTTTATAGCAGCCTTTTTCAAAGGACATTTCTATCATGAGTCCTGCGAGCTGGGCGAGTGATTCGATAATTAAGACTCCGGGCATGACCGGATAGCGCTGGAAGTGAAAAGTAAAAAAGGGCTCGGTCATCGAAATATTTTTAATTCCGCTAATCGAAGAGCCCTTTTTAAATTCGGTAATTTTATCTACAAAATAAAATCTCATTTTTTATTCGATTCTTTTATATTCCGCCGTTAGGCCTGTAATTCACATCCGCGCGCAAGGCTCCGCCTTTGAGCGCGCGGATGAAAAAATATGGCGTTTATCGCGCTGATTAATCTGTGGCGTTATCGCGCCGCAGCGTTTATTGTCTTATTATAGATCTGGCTATGTAAGAGGATATTAAAGCGAAGCACTGTAACTGCTCTTCTTCGGTGCCCAGTTCGGTTTCGATCGAGCATTTATTGCCGTCGGCGATTATTTTAACGTTAGACAGGCCGAGTTTGTCTTCGGGGTGCGAGGCGCCTTTTATAGCGTCGTTTAAGTGGCTTAATATATTCTTTTTAACTTTGCGCGCGATATCTTCGTTAGCGAAGTTCGAAACTACGGATACCCTTTTCATGTTGGCGTCGTCGTTTCTCATTCTGTAAACGGTAAAATTGACATCGTTTAATTCGCCGATAGCCTCATTTATGAATTTTACTTTATGGTCGGCGAAACGTCTTGTGAAAAAGCCTTTTAAGCCCTTTCTTTTAAGCAAAACTTTATTTTTTTTCAAATCGTCGTATTTATCGTTAATGATTTTGCTTAATTTTTGTTTTTCGACATCGTCCGCTTTAATAAGAAAATGGACATTGCTTTCGGAATCGAGGTTTGCTTTGAACGACTTGTCTTGAAGTATTTTAGCCGTTTCTTTAAGCAGGCGCGTATCGCCGATTTTGGCCGATGAGAAAAGGCAGTAGTCGTCGAAACTGATCATAGTTAATTCGCGGTCTTTTTCAGGAAGAGCGAAGCGGTGGACGTTAACCGCGCCGCTTTTTGTTTCGGTAAAGTGCTGCTCATGACCGGTTTTTGTTGTATGTTCGATATAGTGGCGCTTGAGGATATCGATTACTTTCGCTTTATCGAAGCTGCCGCGGACGGCTAAAACTCCGCATGGCAGATAGGAAGTGTTTGACGGGTGTGATGAGTCCTGTATTACGAGCGCGACGAATGCTTTCGAGCTGCCCGCGCCGGGAGCGCCGTGGTTTCTAAGCGCTTGAAAAAACTCGTCTACGTCTTTGCTGTTGACTAAACCGATCGTACGGTAATAATTTTCGACGTATGAAATAATCTTTCCCATATCGACGAAAGACAGGTCGGCGGGTTCGTTTACGAAGAATAACACTTTATCTTCGGATGCGGCGCCCGGCGCCTGCGTGGCGGCGAATGCGTGGAACGTAAAGGCTGATAACAATAAAATCGAGCACACCAGAACTTTAAGCGAACTTTTTACCATTGGTTCCTCCTGCAATTTTAAGTAGTATATAACGAAGGTATTTATGAAAAATTTATTGATATATGATATTATATATTATTAACGACGTAATGTCAATCCGGGATTAAAAATGGGGTGTGCGAAATAAAAATATAT
>DIVV01000205.1 GCA_002423385.1 bacterium UBP16_UBA6123 | reverse complement strand
ATAACAAAATAAATGCAAGTCAAATAATTTTCGATTTAACCTTAAAAGAGAGCGTGATTTATGATTATTTTTAAAAAACAAAAAGTATTTCTACTTTTATTTTTGTTTTTATTTTTATCGACGGGCCTTTTCGGATGCTTTGAACCTAAAATGAAATTATTGAAAGAGTTCGGCTCCGAAGGCAAGGCGTCCAATGAATTCAGCGGCCCTACAGATATAGCCGTCAATTCCAAAGGCGACATTTATATTTGCGACACCGGCAATAACCGCGTCGTCGTTTACAATTCGAGTTACGACTACATTAAAACATTGAGCGGCGGAACCATAAGCATGAAAGCGCCTTACGGAGTGGGTATCGACACGGCGGATAACGTTTATGTAGCCGATACCGAAAATAACCGCGTAATAAAATATAATCCAAGCGGCCACATAGTACTTGAAATAGCTTCAACCGTAAAAATGGGCCAGCAGAAAGATCCTTCGAATTCAGTTAAAAGGCCCTATGACGTTGCGGTTTTTAGCGACAAGCAAATATTTGTCATCGACAGCATGAACAGGCTTTTAGTATTCGAGCCGACCGGCGTCTGCTCTAATAAACTCGGAAGCAAAGGAAGCGGAAGCGACTCTTTCGACGTTCCCACAAGAATAGCCGTAACCCTGGCTAATGAAAATGAAAGAAGTTTTTATTTTTACATATCCGATTCTTTTAATTCGCGCATAACTAAGTTCAACAGCGAATTTAAACCGGTTTACGAAATCAAGGATAAAGGCGTTATGGATTTTTTGCGCGACCCGCGCGGACTTGCCATACTTCCCGATAAATCGGTAATAGCGACCGATTGCGGCGCAACGCCAATATGCGCCTATTCTTCTTCAGGCGTATTTGAAGGCTCAGGCGGATCTTTCGGCACGGGCCGCGGCAAAATACTCTCGACAGCGGGAGTGGCCGTCGATATTACCCGTAAAAGAGTTTACGTGACCGACCAGCTTCAAAACAAAATACTTGTTTTCTCTCTTCATAAAGAAAATTTCAAAGCAAAAGCAGACGAAGAAAAATAAAACAAACTTTTCAGTTCCAATCGAAGTAGTAACAACTGAGGGATTTACGTGCAGTTAGAAAAACAATACGCCGATATAATCGAAGATATATCCAAATGCCATGAATGCCGGCTTGGCGATACTCGCAAAAAAACGGTTCCCGGCGAGGGTAATTTAAAAACGGCTATCATGTTTGTAGGCGAAGGGCCGGGAGCGGATGAAGACGAGCAGGGCAGGCCGTTTGTCGGCCGCGCCGGGCGGCTGCTCACTAAAATTTTAGCGAATGCCGGCATAAACCGCGAAGAAGTGTATATAACCAACGTCGTAAAATGCCGTCCGCCTGAAAACAGAGTCCCGAAAAGCGATGAAGCGCAGGCCTGCAAAGTTCATTTATTCCGGCAGATAGCTTTAATAAAGCCCAAATTTATAGGAGCGATCGGAAACACGGCGACTAAGTTTTTACTCGGCAACAAAATAGATACAATAACCAGAATAAGAGGCAACTGGTTTGACTTTGAAGACGGCATTAAGCTAATGCCTTTATTTCATCCGAGTTATCTACTGCGAAATCCGTCCGAAGAACCCGGCAGTCCTAAATATCATATGAACTGCGATATAAAAAAAATAAAGGCCGCCTGCGAAGAGTTTTCAACCCGTTAATTCATAAATGGCGTATTTACACCGCAATTAATTTATCAATTACTTGACACGCGGTTGCCATGTTTAGTAAAATTATATTAGGAAGCAAATTTTCGCGCGATTTTAATTTAACTGAAGCGGTTTTAATTTAACTGAAAACGAAAATTTAACGAAAGGTAAGCGATTTTTATGATATATCCAGCGTTTATTAAAAACAAAAAAGCCTTTACCATGATTGAAATGCTTATGGCTATAGCCATTTTATCCGTGCTTACCTACGGGCTTTATACGCTGTTTTCAAGAACGGTCCAGAACGTAGATGTCGCCGACTGGAAGTCGCGCACTCAGACCAAACTTCGCACGGCCACCAAACAGCTTTTCAAAGACGTCGGCGGCGCGACCTATCCTGCCACTATCAAACTTAACGACACCGTAGTCGAAAAAGACACAAAATGGAACCTTAAATTCAAAGACGGAAACACGACTATAAAAGGCTCATCCGACACGCTGCTCGAATTTTATATGTGCACTCCCGGCCGTGATATTCCCGACGATCAGGCGCCCCAAAAAATTATTAAATGCGTTTTAAAGGCCGATAACGAAAGCCCGATACACGCGCGGCTCATGTATGAAAAAACCGTCGAGAAGGGCACGGCGGCAAGCGTCGAAGACGCCAAAAAAACTATATTAGCCGAAGACGTCATTTATTTCGACGCTAAGCTGATCAAAGCCGAAGACGCCACATCTTATGATACGTCAAATAAAGTTAAATATCTGCTAAGAATCGAAATACAATGCGCACATACAAGATATCCTAAAACGATAGTAACAGATTACGTTGAAATACCTTTATTGGTAAAAACCAATAATGAAGACCCTAATTCCTGATTTCTAAACACTGTTTAGTGACTCTAATTCGTAAATTTATTGCTGATACAGCAGGCGGTTTGTTATGATTAAAATTATTAACTCAAAAGACATCAATAGTATTAAATTTTACGGGGTACGCGCGGTTACCTTCGTCGAAATATTAATCGCCGTGGCGATGTTCGCCGTGGCCTTCATGCCTATAGCATCGATAATATCTAAATCTTCACGCCGCACACACGATTTGAATTTCGAAATAACCGCGGAGCAAATGGGTAAAAGTATAATGGAACAAATATTAAAAAGCGTTTCGTTTTTAAAAGTGACCAACGACATCACTCTTGGTCTCGACAACTCCAAAGACTTAAAGCTCGAATTAACCGATAAATCGGCGCTCCAGCCGCCTCAACTCAACGGCGACAAATCAGGGTCAGTCATTAAATTCGAAGGCGCCGAATATATGTGGGAAATCGAAGTGACCGATATTAACGCTAAAGACCTTCCAATTTCATTCTGGCTGCCGGACAATAACAAAGGCACCCCATGGCCTACAAGTGAAAAAGGCACGCAAAGCGACGGACTCGATAAAGCCGAAAAATTTTTAAACGTCAAGGCACTTAATTATATTAAAGGCGGTCAGGAAATTATTTTAAAAACCGTTAAATTAAGAATATCATGGCAAAATTTAAACGAAACGGCCAATAATTTTAAAGACCCACGCCGCAAATTCATGTTAGTAACCAGAAAAGCGCGGCTCGAAGACGACTCATCGCTTAAATAGTGCATAGAGCATAGTGTAGAGTGCATAGCTTGTAGTTTATAGTTTATAGCGTATAGCGATGAAGATAAAAATTAATAACATAATAACAAAAATGGGGTTTTATATGAAGACCGTTAAAAATGAATGTAAAATTTATAATATAAAATTTATATGCGATGAAAAAGTCGCGTCCTGGGGCCAATATTCATTAATATTCAGGCGGCGCGCATTTGCCATACCGCTTGTTATTTTACTATCGGTAGTTTTAATGATATTCGCCTTTATGCTCATAAACTCAAATACGCAGTCTAAAAAACAGCGTAATTCGACTATTTTAACTACTAAAGCTTACTTTATGGCGCAGGCCGGCATTCAGCATTTCAAACTTAAATATAAACTTTTGCCCGAAGAATTATTCAAGTCTTCATGCATGCATTATGGTTTTTCACCTTTTTACGTTCCTCCGGGCGGCGCGAAATTCGACCAGTTCGATAACGCGGGCGACGCTAAAACCAGATTTCCCGAGTACTTAGCCGCTTTCGCCGAAGACATCAATTCGTACGAAACCGACCCTGACGGAAGCGCTTCAGGTTCTAAAACAAGCTCCGGTTACGGCCCTATCGTTACTATTCAGGGCAAGCAGGTAAAACAGACCGGCGGCTATTCGACATGGCCGTTTACACTTGGCGGCTTCGGAATTGAAGATGACGACTCAAAAGATAAAATAACCGACTGGGGTTATAAAATTATTCAAATAAAAGCGGGCAGCCTCAAAAAAGAAAGTGATCCGGCCATATTGCAGGGAATGCTTCCATATATAGAACAATCCATAACCATCGAAATAGAAGGAAAGGCTAAATCAAACGTGGGCGGCATAAATGCGGGCGAAAGCGAATTCAGAAAACATAAACTTACCGAAACCGTTTTACTTAAAAGACAGTTGAGGTAAGCTGCGATAAACTTTTTTATCAAACGATTTGTTTTGCCTGATTTTATCTACTCTGATAAAGCAATGCTTTGTTAATAATTTATAAAGGTTAGGGGGAGTGTATTATGAAAAATAAAACCCTGCTATTAGCTACATTACTGCTTACGACCGTTATTTTCACGGCAACAGAAGCACTTGCCGGTGCTAGCGGACTTTGCCCAATTCCTCAAAAATACAAAGTCGCCATGGATAATAACGAAGTTGAAAACGCCGTTCATGGTTGCAGCTCTATAGGCAAAGCTCTGCACGAAGTTAACATAAGCAGCGAACCGGCTAACAGCTCTACACCCGCTTCATTTGTAATTGACGAAAACATAGATCATAATTGGAAGTTCGTTGCACACCCCGCAGCCGTCACTCCAGATAAAATCATAAAAGGAGATTTGGACGATACAACTACGGATCATTCCAAATGGCAGCCAAAGGAAGAAACGTACCATAACAGATCGGAAGATGAAAGCCCTGTACTTAGTAATCCCATGAAAGATAAGCCGTGTTATGAATGGCTTGAAATACCTAAAAATAGATGGGATAATAAGGGATGGATGGTTAATAAACTTAATTTCGTTTATCACATGGACAGTCCCACGAAATATGGCAATTGCGGCCATATAGGTTATCATGAAGTTCCAGGCGAGTCTTCAACTGATGGCGGTGCACCCGGCAAGGCACCTTTTGATTTTGCATATAGAGTGCCTTCGGTTCCCATATGGTACGTCATTTCTTCTGGAATAAGCATGAGCTGGGATTGGAGCGGAACTAAGGTCGAACATCCTTATAAAGCACAGCATAAAAAATGTAGTCATCCCAAAAAAATATGCCCGACTGGATGTTGCACGCAATGCAAAAAACTCTGGCCGCCATGCGAATTAGAAAATAATATGCCGATTTGTTACTCTAAACCTGTACCGGTAAATCAAACTGACTGGAAACCAAACAAAATACTATCAGAAATTGAAGAGCCATCCGAAGCTCAAAACAGAATTAAAGACACTAACTATTGTGATAAAAATGGTGTTCCGGGTACAGTTTATAGCGTTCCCGAAGAAAAACTTCAACCCGGATTTGAAAATGAACCAATAACCGTCGCCAGAGCAACCGTACGAGTGAAAGATACTGGAAATATAGCACATGTACAAATAGGTACGATAAATAAAACTAACCTTTTAAAAACAGAATGTGGTCAAAAGCTCTCAAATGGCGAAAAAGGTGATGAAGAAATAATAATCAGAATCGTTGATAACGCCGTTCACGCCACAAAATTAACGGTCGTAGGTAAAAACGAAAGACAATGTAACGAAGGTGATTGGGATGAAAATAATTTTAAAGTAATATTTTGGTATGAAATGCCCCTTTACCAATACGCTTCGTATATTGGCGATAAATGGACAGATGCTGGCGGCATTGAAAAACCTCTAATTGAAGTCGTGTATTCTCCAATGTTCGTATGGAAAAAACATACATTGTGCAATAAACTTTCTGATTTTTTTAAAAACCCCGAAGACACGTCAAAAGTTTATTGGCATTCACCCGAATGTAAAGAACATATCGAATACGATCCTGCTGGCGGAAAAAATGCCGATCTCGGAAATCCCACTCATGTAATTTACGAAAAAAAAATAAAAATATCTGAACTTTTTATTAGCGATGACGATCCCGTGGAAGATATTATGCCGTGGCATTATGCAGTTACCTCTCTTGGTGATGGATTTGGCAACCCTCCATACCCAATAGGAGTTACTAATGATCTTTACGGTTATAGTAAAGATATGAACGGCGGCGATATAATGTCTAAATTCAAACATAAGCCAATGAATTACACAAAAGGTAAAGGGCCTCTTAAATACTTTGTAGAAGTACATGACGGTTCTAAACTCACTAAGGGCGGCGGCAGGCTGAAAAACGGTTCTGACAAATTTGACTGCACCGATCAGTATTTTAAAGCCGATAAGTATGAACAATGGCAATTAAGGTACAATCCAGACGTAGTGAAATACATCCAATTTCCTTCAGTTGGAACGAGTTCTTCAAATGGAGAAAAAATCGATCCAACTGTCAATCCAGACCAATCATGTACATCAGAAGATTACGAAGATACTCCAAAAGAAAAATTCGACTGGAAAAAGAACCCCGTACTCGCAGACAACCTCAATAAAGGAGATGGCGGAGAATCTGGGGAGGGTGTATTAGAAAAATTTCAGATGTGGGGACGCGTTGAAATAAAAGATACCATCAAACCCAATCTTGGTCTAAAAATAATCGACACAATAAGAGGAACCGTTAGAAAGGTATACAAAATAAATGATCTCAGCACTCTTGCATGTTATAAAGACCTTGTATCAGGCGAAGGCAAAAATTGGGCTCTTGTCGATAATGACAAGCATAACCACAAAATAAAAACTTCCGCCAAATCACCGCGCCCTCCTTTTTCAGCAAACGATGATAATGAAAAGCTCTGGGAGTTTAAAGACATCAGCTTATTGACAGGCACTTCTCCAGATAGCGGAAGAATCTGGGAGGGTGAAGATTTTAAAGGTACGTTCCCGGACTCGATGAATGATTCAATGGCGCCCTACGGCACTGCTGAGGATACAAAACTCGAAATTACTCACCAGGATTTAAGAAATGACATTAAAAAATCCAATTTTGTAACATGGTTTGCTCACGATAATATCGATGGTCAACGTGTTAAGAAAGACACAAACCAAATTGAAAAAAATAACTGGTACAAAGGCGTTACAGCACTTGATTTAGATTCTGACACCGAAAAAAATCCTGAATTTCCGGATAATTTTATAAGCAAAGGTTATAGTTCATGGTTAATCAAAGATGAAACCTATGCAGACACGGCTGTATTCAATCAAATGTATAAAAACGGAAGTTACTTTAAATACCCTGATCTCTCATTCAATAACCCGAATCGTAAATGGGATGGAACCGCTCTGCCAAACGGCGATAAAGAAATATCAGTCTCCTATGGCGTAATAGATCAAGCGGGAAATAAACGCAAACTTAAACTCTGGTTTTATGTAGGCCCACTTGACATGAAAATAATAACAATTGAAAAAAATGAAAAAAGAACAGAATAATTGAAGTTATCATATAGCAAACTTAACTAAGTAGCAAGTTAGGGATTCCAACGCTAGGATTTTTAATTAATGCAACAAAAGAAGGGAATTTTATATTATTATGGTAACACTAATAAAAAAAATAATGATAACAACGATTTTATTATCTTTATTCTTTTCGGTTTCAGCTTTTGCAAAAAATAAAGCCGCTGAAAAAGAAAATAAAAGGTTTAAAGAAAATAAAGTATCTGTAATGAACGAGTTTTTATTTTTCCCTAAAACCAATACTCAAAAAAAAATGAACGTTCAGACTTTCGATGTTAACGGAAACAAATTATCAACGATAGATCTCGATAACGACGAAAAACAAATTAAAAAAGTCGAATATGTTTACAACTTGAACGGTCGGGATAGTTCATTCGTTGAGTACGATGCATCCAACAATATCCGACAAAAGGTCGTTTATAAATACGATAATTTAAAAAACGAAAGGCTTGCGGAAGAATTGTTTTATAACGAGAACGGAAATCTCAATTACAAGCGCACAGCCAAATATGACCGTAACGACATACTAAGTGAACAATTACTTTATGATAAAAATAATAAATTCATAAACCGTTCCGTTTACAAATACGATAAGGACGGAAACAAAATCGAAACAATTTTGTATAACTCGAACAACGTTTTCAATGGCCGTTATTTTTATAATTACGATAATAAAGATAACCTTATCGAAATTTTGTCATACGATAAAAACAATAAATTTTCGGGCAAAAAAATCTTTAATTACAGTCCCCAAAACCTTTTAATTGAGACTATTGGTTATAATGCAACTGGCATGGCTAATTCATGGCGTAAATACGAATATGAATATCATAAATATCTTGCTACTACAGTAGTTAAACCAACTGAACAAAATAAAAATGAACCAGCAAAAGTCGCCAAACAATCTGAACAGTCAATTATTACTGAGCAGCATCCACTTTTAAGTAACAGTACACTTTCAAAACAAAATGACAACCACAACAATGAACCAGCATTCACCGAAATCGACATAAATAAAAATAAGCTAAACTATGATTATTACGCTCCACCTTCCGATATAGTTATTGATTCAGTAACGCTAATTGGCAATTGTGGCTTTTATCCGGAAAATACTGTTATAAAACTTATGGACCATAATAACATTGATGTTAACAGTATTAACGAAATGGGGCAATCGCTTCTTATGATTGCCGCCAGTAGCGGTAAAGTAGAACTTGTCGAAGAATTATTAAAAAAAGGAGCTAAACCTGATTTAAAAGATTTTTACAATGACGATGTCCTCGAATATGCAAAATCCAGCGGTAATTCTAAAATTCTAAATATTATTAAAAATGCTATAGAAAAATAAAAATAAGGCAGTATTTACAGTGTATTTTATTTCAAAAGATGTTAACAATAAAGCCTTTTCCCTCGTCGAAGTCCTCATGGCGATCGCCGTTCTGGCCTTGCTCATAAATGGACTTTATACGCTGTTTTCAAAAACGGTCGTAACCGTTGATGTGGGAAGCTGGAAAGCCAGCACTCAAAGCCGGATGCGAATAACGATAAAACAGCTTCAAAAAGATATAATAGGCGCTTCGTATAAAACTATTATCTACCCCAATAAAACCGATGTGGACAAGGCTTCAGGGCAGTGGAAACTTAAATTTAAAAGCGGCGCGATAGACCCGCGCAACACTCAGACCGATTTAATGACTTTTTTTATCTGCTCGCCGGGACGCAATTTCACTAATATAATCGATCCTAAAATCGTAAAAGCCCAGTTGAAATGCGATTTAGGGCCCGACGGAAAAACGCCCCGCCTGGTTTATGTCAAAACCGTTGAAATGGGCGCATCACGCCCTGATGTAACAAACGAAGATACTAAAAATATCGTACTGATCGAAAATATTATTAAATTCGAGGCAAAGTTAATCCGGCGGCCTAACGCACTTTCAGTGCGGAATTCGTTGCCGCAGCCGGTTCCGTTCCAGTAAAATTCAGGATTATTGCACAGTCTGTAATATTGATGGTTATCGATTCCCTTGAAGTTGAAAACCGGCCCCTGTTCGTTACCTTCGGCCGTATGGTTGTAAACTACGTCTAAAATAACGGCGATACCGTTTTTATGAAGGCCGTCGATCAATTTTTTTAACTCGTCGACCTGGCGGCCGGTCGTATTTGATGAGTACGAAGATTCGGGCGCCATGAAATGAGTGGTCATATAGCCCCAGTAGTTAACGCCGGAAGGCGCCGCTTTATTGTCGAATTCGTGTACGGGAAGAAGTTCTACCGCGTTAACGCCGAGTTCTTTCAGATTGCCGAGGACTTTATCGGATGAAACTCCTTCGAGCAGGCCGAGGTATTTTCCGCGTTTATCGGCGGCTACGCCCGATGATGAGTGAGACGTATAGCTTTTAATATGCATTTCGTAGATAACCATGTCTTTAAGTTCGGGAGTTTTAAAATTAGAGCTCCAGTTGAAGCGCGTATCGGTTACTATACTTTTTCCGCAACTGCCGTCGTTTGCGTAAGCGTAAGGGTCGGAAAGGAGGGTTTTGGGATTGAATCTTTCGCCTTTTCCGGCAGGGCCGTCGATATAGTAGCCGTAAAATTTGGATGCCAGGTTCTGATTAAAAGAAAGGTACCAGACGCCGTCCGCCGTTTTTTTCATATCGTATTCGCGGCCCGTTTTTGCGGCTGCGGATTCGAAAACGGCAAGTTTTACGGCTGTGGCGCGGGGAACGTTTATGGCGAATGTCGTCGTGTTGGTTTCGGGATAGAAATTAGCGCCGAATTTTAATTTAGAAGCCGTACGGACTGGAGTTTTAGCGCTTATGGCGCCCGATTTCACGGTCACGTTTCCGGCTATTTTTTCGACCTGGTTTCTTGCGAGCACATTTTTTTGCGTAGACAGGCTGCGTATTATTTCGGAAGATTTTTTAGAAATGGCAAGCAATTCTTCGGGTTCGGAAGACTGCGCGATTAAAAATCTGGTTTTTTCATTTAGAAGTTTAATGGTCTTAAGAGATGCTAAAATGTAAGGCAATTTTTGATTGGCGGTCGCGAAAGACGAAGCCGATTCGAGAACGTAATCTAACTGCTGAGGGGTATTTACCGTGTCTATGAAAGATTGTATTTCGTTTAAACTGACGGCTTCGAGGCGGCTGAAGACCTCGTCGGAGAGTTTTTCCATATCGGCGTCGGCGCCTTTGGATATTAAATTGCCCGACGATTGGGCGATGTCACGCGCGAGATTATCGAGAGATTGATTGAATCCTCCCGATTGCTGCTGAGCTAAGGAAACGGGCGTGAACGAGAAAACTAAAGCCAATAAAATCAACAGAACCATTAAATTTTTGACGGTTAAATTCTTCATACTGTCGTACCCCCCTGTTTATATTAATTAGTAAATGCCGGAGATTAAGGAAAAACACTTCTAATGCATTTTCATCAATTATACAATATATTGACGGAGTTGTAAACAGTTTGTCAAAAAAATAAATTAAAAAAATATTTAAAAAATGAAGCGAAAAAATAAAAAAACAAAAAAAACGGCGGAGTAGTTTTTTGAATTGCGTTGCTAATAAAGCTTTTTGAAGCTAAAAATTACCGGCTTAAATAAAAAATAGATAAAAAATGAATATTACTTTATTGACAAAAGATGAAAAGTTTGATATATTCACGACGTTAAATTTAAAATTCAGGCAAATATTTTCCGGTAAAAAAAGTAAAATATAAATTTGAAGGGAGAAATTATTTCAATGAACCAGGGGTCAATTTTTTTCTCAAAAAACAATGTTATCGTTAAAGTAGTAATCTGGGGTGTAGTAGCCGCGTTTGTTCTGTCAATATTCATATTCGCGGGGACTTTCAATCTCAGCCAGAAGCAGCAACAGGCCGTTGACGACCTTAATAAAATCAACAAAAACAAGGTGTCCGACGCTGATTACAAAAAAGTCCTCGCAAGCGTTAAACTTTCATCCGATGAATCCGTTGACGTCACCGCGGGTGATTTCTTCGATATTCTTCAGCGCCAGGACGAGCAGTTCCGCAAATTTTACTCGACTAAAAAACAGCGCGAGGAGCTGTTAAACCAGATCGTCGAGGTTAAAATTATGGAAAGCAAAACTAAAAAAATAATGCCTGCGGCCGCTGATTACGAGGAAGAAATAAATAAAATATTTCCGACTAAACAACAGCTTGACGATTATCTGAAAAACAGCGGCATGAGCCGCGCTATGCTCGAAGAACGCCTCAGAACGCAGGTCCAGGAAAAAATAATGAAGCGCGAGCTCGCAAAACCTCGCGAAGTTTCCAACGAGGCAATGCAGGCATATTACGATAAAAACTTAAAAAAGTTCATCGTAAAGAATGTTCTTCCGGGCGAATCGAAAGAAACCGAAATACAGCGTTCTTTTGAAGAAGTAAAAGAATTAGTCCGCGCAGAAATATTAAAGAACGTATCCGACGAAGATATCAATAAATACTACGAACAGCACAAAGGCCGTTATAAAAACCCGCTTACGATGGATATCGCGCATTTATTTATCAAGTCCGAATCGGAAGCCGTTAAAAATTCGATTAATCCGTCCGAAGAAGAATTGAAGAAATATCACCAGGAGAACAAAGACAAATATAAAACGCCGCGTTCCTTCGATATTAAAGCTATTGTAAAGCCCTACAGCAGCGAAGAATTACGCGGAGCGGTAAGCGTTTCCGAAACCGAAGCGGTTGAATTTTATAATAAAAACGCTTCGAAATTCACTACCAGAGCTCATATCGATCTTAAAAACATACTCATCGATCCTAAATCGAAACCGCGCGTTGAAGCGTTAAACCCGTCAGACGACGAACTTCTCGCTTTCTACAACCAGACGGCTGAAGTAAAAGCCTCGCACATACTCGTTAAAGACGAGACCCACGCGGTCGATATTAAAAAGAAAATCGACGGCGGCGCTAACTTCGAAGAACTCGCTAAATCCGAATCGACCTGTCCTTCGAAAGATAAAGGCGGCGACCTCGGTTTTTTCAAACCCGAAATGATGGTTAAACCATTTTCCGATGCCGCGTTCGCGCTTAAAGTCGGCGAAATTACCGGCCCGGTTAAAACCGATTTCGGCTACCACATAATTAAATCGGTAGATCAGAAAACGGCTTATTCGAAACCTTTCGCAGAAATTAAAGACGAAGTTAAAAAGGTTTATATAGAGAAAAAACTCGACGAACAGGCTAAAGCGTTAGCTGAAGATATAGTTAAAAAAATCAAGGCTGGCGAAAGTTTTTCCGAACTGGCTTCCAGATATTCCGACGGCGCTTCTAAGGCCAACGGCGGTTTTTTAGGAACCATTTATCAGGACAATAAAGAGCCTGTAGAAAATATAGAAAAACTCACCGGTGAAGTGGCTATAAATGGCCGCGTTTTAGACAATATACTTTATTCGGCTTTCGCTCTTTCAAGCGATACGACTCCTTCTGAAGTAATAAAAACTTCATTCGGTTATCACGTAATTATGGCTTCTAATAAAGTCGATTCAAAGCTGAAACCTTTCGATGAATGCAAAAACGAAGTGATCGAAGAGTTTAAAACCGAAGCCGCTACGCTAAAAGCTAATGAAGTTATGCAGGAAATTTACGGCAAAGTAACTAAAGGCGGTTTTAAATTCGAAGAATTACAGGCTAAAGTATCTGAAAGCCCTTCCGCTAAATCCGCCGAAGCGTGCGGCCGTGTTTATCTGGGCGAAGAACCGAAAGATTACGATAAGTCGAAACTCGTCGGCGAAATAATTAAAAAAGCCGAAGACGCGGTTCCGGCCGAAGTTTCGGCGGCTCTTGGCAAACTCAACTACGAAGGCCAGATCAGCGAGCCTATAAAACTCTCATGGGCTGCCGTAATGCTGAAAGCCGAAAAAATATACGAACCATCCTTCAAAACTTTTGAAGACGCGAAAGACGCACTCAAAACCGCTTACATCAGTCAGAAAACCGATGAAATAATCAGGCAGAAACTTAATGACGCTAAAGCTAAGGCGCTTAAAGGCGAAGATTTCGCGGCTCTGGCAAAAAGCGTTTCTGAAGGCGTTACCAGAGACCGTTCCGGCGAAGTCGGCCTGATAGTTAAAGGCGAAGGCTTTAAAAATAAAGAAGATGCCGATAAATTCAAAGGCGAAATAAGCATGCCCTGGGGTTCTATGATCGATCCATCCATCGAAGAAGCCGTATTCGAACTCGAAAAAGGCGCATATTCCGATGTGGTTAAATCATCTTTCGGTTATCATATATTCAAGGCAGAAGACAGAATAACCGACAGTTATAAAACAGTTGACGAAATCAAAGATAAAATAAAAGAAACGCTTTCAAGAAGCTCGCTTGTAACTGAAGAAGAAATAAAGAACTATTATGAACAGCATAAATCTGAATACACTACGCAGGAGCGCGCTAAAGTTAGAATCATAGTCTTAAATACCGAAGAAGAAGCGCAAAAAATATACGAAGAGCTTACCAAAAACAAAAAAGATTTCGCTGAACTCGCCATGCAGCATTCTAAAGACATAGCCACTAAATCAAAAGGCGGCGATATGGGCTTTATAACACGCGGCCAGGTAAATCAGTCTCTTGAAAATGTGGCTTTCGGCATGGGCATAGGCTCAGTTTCAAACGTATTTAAAACTCCCGCCGGTTATAATATAATTCAGGTCACTGAAAAAGAACCCGCGAAAACGGCTTCGCTCGATGAAAAGCGCGCTGAGATCAGTCAGATTTTAGCGTCGCCGAAAGAAAACGAACTATACAAAGAATATATGACCGAGCTTCGTAATTCTTCAGACGTAAAGTTTAAAAAAGAGAATTTTGAACTGCTCACAAAGTACGAGTAGTACCGGTTAAATAACGGCGGAAATTAGAGGCACGGCGCGCCGTGCCTCTAATAATATATAAGCGGAGCGATAATTTATAAAGGCTTGATTAAATTGCTTTCGCGCGCCGTGATGATCGTATAAGGAAAGGATGCACGCGATATGCGCCTGGATAAGTTTTTAAAACTGTATAGAATAATCAAGAGGCGTACCTTAGCCCAGGAAGCCTGTGACGGCGGATTCGTGCTGGTGAACGGGCGGCCCGCGAAATCGGGTAAAGAACTCTGCCCAAACGACGAAATAACCGTAAATTTCGTTCAGGCGGGAAATTGCCTCGTTATTAAAATTTTAAACCTGCGCGATGGAAACGTCGTTTCAGCGGAAGATATAAGCGTGAGCGAGCGGAAACTTTGATTTAAATGATGACATATCCTTCATCGGTAATGGGAATTATAAAATAATTCAATATCGACTGCGATAAAAAATACGGGCAGTGTTTTCTCGTTGATAATAACGCGCTTGATAAGATAGCGGCTATGGCGGGTATTGAAAAAACCGATCTGGTAATCGAAATCGGATCGGGCCCCGCGAACCTTACTTCGCGCTTAGCGGCCGCGGCTTGCCATGTGATCGCTTTTGAAACCGACAGAAACCTTTTTAAAATTTATGATAAATATTTTAAAAATTCCAACGTAACCTTCAATCAAATAGATTTTTTAAAGGCCGACCCGGCCGCTATGATCGGTGAATTAAAAGCCGCGGCAAAGCTGAATTTTAACAAAATTAAAGTCGTGTCGAATATTCCCTACTACATTACTTCGCAAATAATTGAAAAACTGCTATACTCAAAAATTGAATTCAGCGATATATACCTGCTCATTCAAAGCGACGTAGCCGAAAGAATAGCCGCCGGCCCCGGTTCTAAAGATTATTCCATACTCAGCGTGGCCTGCGCTCTTAAATCCAGGGTGTCGATACTTAAAAAAATTGCGAAGACCTGTTTTTATCCGGCGCCCGAAGTGGAATCGGCTTTAGTCCGCCTCGAGCCTTTTAAAAGGCCCGTCGCTGAAGAATTTAAAGAAGATGTTTTTTTCGCGATAGTTAAATCGGCTTTCAATCAGCGGCGGAAAGTGGCCGTGAGCGCCATTGCTAACAATATAGAACGCGTCAGCGGAATAAACGGTTACGATGAACGGTTTACGCATTTTTTGAAAGCCGCCGGGTTGAAAATTATTTTCAGCGGCATTTTCGAAAAAGCAGGCATTCCTCTTTTAGCGCGAGCGGAAGATATATCGTGCGGCGACTATATTTCAATAACCGGCCAGTTGGGGCGGCTGTTTGAAGATAGTCTGATAAAATAATATTTTTAAGATGTTTTAAGTTGAAACCGGAGGGCGAAATTGTTAAAAGATACTAAAAAAGTTAATATATCCGGCGGCGATTTTATCGGCGGCGATTCTAAGTTATGCGTTATCGCCGGACCGTGCGTCATCGAAAATATCGATATGCTCCATAAGACCTGTTTATTTCTTAAAACCCAAACCGCGAAGGCCGGCTTTAGTTACGTATTTAAAACTTCGTTCGACAAGGCGAATCGCACTTCGTTAAAAGGTTATCGCGGCCCCGGAATTAAAGACGGTCTCGCTATGATAAGCGAAATAAAAAAAACTTATTCGGTGCCCGTTTTAGTTGACGTACACGACGCCTCACAGATCGAAGCGGCCGCTGAAATCGCCGATATATTGCAAATTCCGGCATTTTTGTGCAGGCAGACAGATTTTATAGCGGCGGTCGCGCGAAGCGGGCGCTGCGTAAATATAAAAAAAGGGCAGTTCGTAGCTCCCGCGGACGCCCGTTACATAACCGATAAAGTAATAGAAGCCGGCAATGAGCGTATCGTGCTAACCGAACGCGGCTTTGCATTCGGTTATAATAATTTAGTTTTTGATCCGCGTTCTTTGTACATAATGCGCAAGATTGGTTTCCCTATCGTTTTTGACGCCACGCATTCGGTCCAGATGCCTTCGGCCTCCGGCGGCGCTTCAGGCGGCGTGCGCGAACTCGTTCTGCCATACGCCCGTTCGGCTTACGCAATGGGCGTCGACGGCCTCTTTCTCGAAGTGCACGAAAACCCCGATAAAGCGCTTTGCGATGGGCCTAATATGATTGATTTCAACATGTTCGATGAATTAATGGGGCAACTGAAAGATATCGGCTCCTCTATATACGGAAGAATTTAAATGCAGGATAGTTTTATAGATATAACGGGTGAAATCCGGAGCATAATAGAGCATGAAAGCGCTGCGTTAAGCGCTCTGGCGGAGCATATTGGCGATAATTACCTTCGCGCCGTCCGGCTTATTCATAATTCCAGCGGCATGTTGATAGTCGTTGGAATGGGTAAATCCGGTCTTGTCGGCCGTAAGATCGCGGCCACCATGTCTTCGCTCGGCACGCCGTCGGTTTTTATGCACGCTTCGGAGGCGCTGCACGGCGATCTTGGAATGATCAAGCCTGACGATATTTTGCTGATGATAAGCAACAGCGGGCAGACCCGCGAGCTTATCGAAATAGTACCTCATGCCAAGAGGATCGGCACGAAAATTATAGCCATTACACACAATATCGATTCGCAATTGGCTAAAAACAGCGATATTTTGCTGCCGCTTATTTATCAGAGCGAGGCGTGTCCTTTCAATCTCGCGCCGACGACCTCTACGACTATGACGCTGGCTATAGGAGACGCTATGGCCGTAGCGCTGACTAAATTGAAAAATTTTATGCCGCGAGATTTCGCCGCGCTTCATCCGGGAGGCTCTCTGGGAAGACGTCTTTTGATAACCGTTGCCGATCTTATGCACACCGGAGCGGAATTGCCCGCCGCTTCGGCCGATATGCCGCTTATAGAAGCGCTGCCTTTGATGACGCAGAAGAAATTGGGCGTTATAACAGTTACGGACGAATCGGGCCGGCTGCTCGGAGTATTGACTGACGGCGATTTACGGCGTATTTTATGCACCATGGGTGCGGGCGCGGTTGAAGCGAAGCTGGGCGGCGTTATGAGTTGCAAACCTAAAAAAATATCGGCTGATAAGTTGTGCGAAGAGGCTATAAACATTATGGAATCCAATAAAATAACGACGCTCCCGGTCGTCGCCGAAGACGATAAGCTGCTTGGAATAATTCATCTGCACGACCTTTTAAGGGCTAAGATTTATTGATTGATTGATTAGAAGTCATAAACGAGTAAATGGAGGTAATATATGTCGATTTTCACCAATATCAAACTTATCGCCATGGACGTTGACGGAGTTTTAACCGACGGCGCGATAATTATGAGTTCGACCGGCGAGGAAATGAAGGCCTTTTCGGTTCATGACGGCGTGGGAATTAAACTCGCGCACTTATCGGGCATTACCACGGCGGTTATTACCGGCCGTTCTTCGCCCGTAGTCGTTAAACGCGCCAAAGAACTCGGCATAGGCGAAATTTATCAGGACGTCTCCGATAAAGAACTCGCTCTCGAAGACCTTCTTGAAAAACATAAGCTGAAAGATTATCAGGTGGCCTATATTGGCGATGACCTGAACGATTTAAAGGTTATGAGACGCGTCGGATTAAAAATTGCCACGCTCAACGCGGTCCGCGAAATTAAAGATATCGCAGATTTTATCACCGAGTTCGAAGGCGGTAAAGGCGCGGTGCGCGACGCTATCAACGCTATATTAGAAAAAAAAGGCGTTCTTGTCGATGCGATCAATAAATATTGCAATCTTAAATAATTGCTTATAAACTGGCGGGATAGATATCAAAAAAAACCTCTGGCAAAAAGTAAAAAAAACGCTTAAGAAAGCCGTTAAAAAAACTATAGATTTAATAATCGCGTTGATAGTATTCTTTAAATTTCGTCGCTATAAAGTTAAAGACCATAAATATTATCCATACGCGGAATTTTTCATTGAAAGACGCCTCTATTTATATTATTTTTTGATGTTTTTAACCGCCTGGTGGCTTTATGGAGTGTATAATACCGCGGGCATGATCGCCGACCGGCGCGCGTCGGCAGTAGAGCTTTTTTCGATAGATTTCGTTAAAAAAACCGGAAATAAAGTTGAGTGGCTTTTAAACGCCGATAAGCTGATCAAAGACGAAAGTTATAATAAAAATTACTTCACCAATATAAAATTCACGACTGATCCGGCCTCAGATTCGGTGCAGTTGATAACTTCGAGAGAGGCCGTGCATGACGCTAATTTGAAAATTATAAATTTTTCGGGCAACGTTCACATTAAGTCTATCTATCCTGATACTTCGGAAGTAGTCGTGGAGAAAAGCCCTTACGGCCCGAAAGATTACGCCTCCGACGAAACCGCGCCCGTCGATTTTTTTGAACGAGGCCGGCCCGAAAAGTTCTTAGAAGATAATATGTACACCGATTCGCTCGAATATTATTATGAAAATCAGGTTTTAATAGCCCGCAATCCCGTTAAAATCGTAAGGCCTAAAATGGAAGTGACCGGCAATAGTTTAGAAAAGCGCGTCAAGGAAAAAAAAGTTAGAATAGCCGGTAACGTCAGGATTAAAATATATGAGGAATAGCTCTGGTATGAAAGAAAAAAAGATTATAAAAATATTTCTGGTTATAGCTTCGATGTTTTTAACCGCCGTTTTTACGGCGTGTCTTTTTGCGTCTTATTTTGCCGGCGCCGTTTACGCGCAAAAAGAAATGAAGCCTCCCGTCTCCAGAGTCGCACCGGCCGGCGCTAAGAAAAAGCAGGCTATCGAAATAACGGGCGATCTCTTCGAGATGGAATCCGATAACACTTACGTGATAACCGGCAACGTGCATGTATATCAGGATAGCCGCACCATTACATGCGAACGCGGCACTTATAACGAAAAAACCGGTATAGTAAGAGCTTTTACCAACGTTGAAATAATCGACGCCAAATTTAAAATGAGGTGCCAGCGCGTTGATTCGCATATGAAAGAAAACTATTCGCTTTTTTCAGGCGGCGTTATCGTCAACGGCAATAATTTCGTGGCTAATTCCGAGCGGGCTTTTTATTATGAAAAAGAAGAAAAAGCCGTGCTGATAGGAAATCCCGTCGCCCGAAGCCTGGATGATACGCCTAACGAAGTGCACGGCGAACGCATAATTTATTATATGAAAACGGAACGTATGGAAGTATTAAACGACGTAACCGCGCTTATACAGCCTAAGTCGAAAGATAAAGACGACGCGCTTACCCATATAAGCGGAAACCGTCTTGAAATTCTAGCCGACGGCCGTTATCAGGTTACCGATAACCTGCGGGTGTTAAAAAAAGATATGATTCTATATGCAGACCGCGGAATATACGATGAAACGGAAGAAGTAACGGAGGCGTTCGGCAACGTTAAAGTCGATACAAGTAAATATACGCTTACTTCCGGTTACGTAAAACATTTAGCCAAACAGGACCGCACTATAGCTAATATCAAGCCGAGGCTCATTCAAATCGTCGATAAGAAAAAGCGCGTGCTTCCTTCCGCGGAAGAGCCGGCCGGCGGCGAAGAAGATGGAAACGGCGACGAAAATTCGGCTGGCGGCGGCAGTGACGATGAAGAAGAAGGCGCCGAAGGCAAAAAAAATAAAAAAACTGAAAAGAAAATATCCAATAAAGATAAAATAATACTCGAGGCCGATGAGATCGAAGCTCTTGAAAACAGCACTCACATAGTCGCAAAAGGCGACGCATCGCTTATACAGTTTCCTTATCTTGGCCAGGAGGGCACCGAGGGCGTTGAAATCAATTCAAAAATAAACTCTCAAATCATGGACGTATTTACCGAAGAGGGCAAGATGATAGCCAAGCAGGACGTAGTTCTTACCTCGCGCGATATTACGGCTTACGGCGATACCGCCACTTATTATGAAAAAGAAGACCGTCTCGATATAGAAGGAAATGCGCACGCCGTTCAGCGGCGCGGCAAAGGCCAGGAAGATAACGACATCATCGGTGAAAAAATCACTTATTTCGCGTCTACCGAAAGAATTTTGATAAAAGAGCCGAAAATTAAATTTTTTCAGACCAGTAAAGAGGAAAAGTCTCTTCCTGAAATTGAAAAAGATACGGCTCCCGTTCGCCTGAAGCGTCAGAAAGCCGATTCGACTTCCGAAGCGGCCCTGGCTGCTTCGACGGTGGAAGTATCCGCGGCCGCGGCTTCTACGGCTGAAGCGGCAGTTATAAATAAAGGCGGCGCCGCCCCGGGTAAAACTTCGGAAATTGAAGTTAATAAAAAAAGCGCTGCAAACGCGGATGCGCCCCAGCCGGCAGCTCAGTCATCCCGTCCCGATGCCGCCGAAAGCGGCAGGCAGCGCGACCCGAACGCTAACGTTAGAATAAAAATCAATCCGGACGGCGCGGTCCGTGATGTGAAGGTGAGAAATAAATAATGGAAAGTCTTGCCGTAGTCAACGCGTTAAAATCATATTCAAAGCGCAAAGTCGTAAATAACGTTTCGCTCGAAGTATTAAAGGGCGAAATAGTGGGGCTTTTAGGCCCTAACGGCGCCGGAAAGACCACGACTTTTTATATGGTCGTCGGTTTAGTCATGCCAGATGAAGGCCGCATACTTTTAAGCGGCCGCGATATAACCAACGATCCTATGTATAAACGCGCCAGGCAGGCCATAGGCTATCTCGCGCAGGAACCTTCGGTCTTTCGCAAACTTACCGTCGAAGACAACATTATGGCTATATTAGAATTCTCTAATTTAACTAAAACCGAACAGAAAGATAAATGCGAAAAACTTCTTAACGATCTTAACATAACCAGAATAGCTAAAAGCTACGGCTACGCGCTGTCGGGCGGCGAGCGGCGGCGGGTGGAAATCGCGCGGGCGCTTACGACCGATCCGTCTTTTATACTGCTCGACGAGCCTTTCGCTGGCGTCGATCCCATAGCGGTTCTCGACATACAGGAAATAGTGCGGAAATTAAAGGCGCGCGGCCTGGGCGTTTTGATCACCGATCACTCGGTCCGCGAAACGCTTCAAATTACCGACCGCGCCTATGTTATGAATAACGGCAAGATACTTATAGCGGGCCGTCCCGACGATATCGCCAATTCTGAAGAAGCTCGTAAAATTTATCTGGGTGAAAATTTTACTCTGTAATTTCTAAATGTTATTTAAGGAGGGCCCTCGATGGGTTTTGGCAAATTATCGCTGAGCACGAGCGCGTCGAGCGATAGATTAAATAATCTCATACGCGAACGCCTCAAACCGGGTGCGGATAAAATTCTAATAGACGAAAGGATATGGGATTTATTCGGCGAGGAGTGGGCCGTCATGTTCACCGACCTGTCAGGTTTTTCGCGCGGCGTCGAAAAATTCGGAATAATACATTTTCTTCAAACCATTTATGAGTCTGAGCGGATATTGCTGCCGCTGATAGAGAGTTTCGACGGCATATTGCTTAAAGTGGAAGGCGACAGCCTTCTTGTAATATTCAGAAACGTTAATAAAGCCGTAAAATGCGCCGTGGAAATGCAGAATACACTTAAAAAGCATAACGCGTCTCTGCCGGGCGAAGAAAAAATACTTTTATGCGTCGGAATAGGAAATGGCCGCATGATTAAAATCGGCGACAGCGACGTATTCGGCGCGGAAGTTAACGCGGCGAGCAAGCTGGGAGAAGATACCGCGCGGGCTTATGAAATACTTATAACTCAGAGCGTCTATGACACATTAACCGACCGCGCGGGATTGGATTTTGAAAAATTATCCGAGGCTCCCGCCGGCGCGAAATCGGCATATAAACTTATTTATTAATAAGCGCCCGCGGAGGGGCGGCAATCGATGAGCGATAAACTATCTGCTGTGGCAGCTAAATTTGATAACCTCAAGACTATTTATTTAATTGATACCTATAACCTTATATTCAAGGCATTTTTCGCATTCGCGAACCGGCCGCTTATAACTTCGTATAAGATGAACGTTTCGGCCGTATATGGTTTTTTAAATATGCTTCATAAGATATTAAACGATTACGAGCCGGTTTATCTGGTCTGCGTCCATGATACCGGCGGTAAAACATTTCGCGAAGATATTTATGAAGGCTATAAGGCCAATCGCCCGCCGTGTCCGCTCGATCTGGTTCCTCAATTCGACGTTATTTTCGAATTTATCGACGCGTTAAGCCTGCCGCGGCTTTCAAAGGCGGGTTTCGAGGCTGACGATCTGATCGGGGCTATCGTTAAAAAAGCTAGCGGTGAAGATTATTCGATTAAAATTATATCTTCCGACCGTGATCTTTTTCAGCTCGTTTCCGATAAAGTTCATATGATCTCGCTTAAAAAAGGCATAAGTGAAATAGTCGAATACGACCCGGAACTGCTTAAAAAAGAATATAAAATAAGGCCGCAGGAAGTGGTTTTATATAAATCGCTCGTCGGCGACGCATCTGATAATATTCCGGGCGTGCGCGGCATTGGGCCTAAAGCGGCGGAAGAATTAATTTCTAAATTTAAGAGCCTCGATGAAATATACAACAACTTAGAGCTGATCACCGGACGTAAAAAAGAACTGCTGGCGGCGGGACGCGAACAGGCTTATCTGTCCTACAGGCTCGCGCAGATCGACTGCGACTGCGATTTCGGCGGCGAGCTGGAAAATTATAAGAAATTTAATCCGGATATTGACAAATTACATTCTTTATGCGTAAAATATGAGCAGAAAAAAATCTTTGAACGGTTTTCGGATTACTTTGAAAAAAGGAGCGGATTTTTTTATGGGCATTAGCGATAAAAACGATATCATCTATCTCGCCTATGACTCCGTGGTGGAGTATTTGAACGACGATTACACCGTATGCGCAAGGTCGAATATTTCTAATCCAGTCGTATCGTATTTAATGTACGAGCTCGAATGCGGCGGCCGCCGAAAGTATTTGTGGTACGATAAAAAAGAGCATAAAATCGCCATGCTCGATTTGAAGCCGGATTGTTCAGAATTCGATGGGGCTTTTTATAAACTTGTTTTAAGCGACGGTTTTCACAGGCAGGATGAGCGTAAAACCGGCGCCCCCCAGATTTATCATGCGGCTTACGACATTTATATATCCATTGATAATAATTCGGCGGCGGTAGTGCAGTCTTTCAACGGCGTTAAAACGCTGTATGAGGGAGTTTTTGTAAAGCCATCCCATCTTAATATATTTCCCTACGCGGATTAATTTTTCCGCGCGATTTTTTGATTTTGCGCGGTTGAAGAAGGCGGGCTCATATGAATAATCAAATTAAAACCGCGGGCGGGTACGCGCTTCCGGCGGGCGCCGTGCCGCATGAAAACGGCGTTAATTTTTCTATCTTTTCCCAGAACGCTTCTAAAGTAGAATTGCTTTTATTTCACGCTAATTCCGACATCAAGCCTTTCGCGGTGATCGAATTAGATGAAAATGTCAACTGCACTGCTTTTTACTGGCATGTCTTCGTTTACGGCATAAGCGCCGGCGTATATTATGCTTACCGCATGGACGGGCCTCGTTGCGGCAAAGGCGGCGGCGGCGCTCCCGGAAGCCGTTTTGATTTCGAAAAAATATTAATAGATCCTTATTCACGGGTAGTTTCCATGAAAAGATGGGAGCGCGAGGCCGCTATCGGCCCCGGCGATAATTTATTCAAATCGATGCGCTCGGTGGTCGTATCCGAAGACGATTACGACTGGGGCGCTATAGAGCGGCCCAACCATCAAAGAAGCGATCTGATTTTATACGAGGCGCACCCCGCCGGCTTTACCAGATCGCCCGGTTCGAAAACCGATCATCCCGGCACTTTTATTTCTTTCGCTCAAAAGGCCGGTTACATTAAAAATCTCGGAATTAACGCGGTGGTCCTGCTTCCGGTTATGCAATTCGACGATAAAAGCGCTCTGCGTTATGCGCCCGATGGCTCGCCTATCAATAATTACTGGGGCAATTCGAGCGCCGCCTTTTTCGCGCCGCATTCTTCTTATATATCCTCCGGCGGCGGCGATTCGCACTTAAACGAGTTTCGCGATCTGGTCAAAGCCATGCACGCGGCCGGTATAGAGGTTATTATCGACGTTTCGCTCAACCATACCGACGAAGGCGATTCGCGCGGTCCGCTCTTTTGTCTTAAAGGCATCGATAACAGCGTTTATTACAGGCTTAAAGAAGATAATCCCGCGTTTTACGAAAATCCATTATCATGCGGTAACGCGCTTAACTGTTCGCATCCTGCCGCGCGGAAACTGATAATCGACTGCCTTGAATTCTGGGCGGATAAAATGCGCGTTGACGGTTTCCGCTTTAACGAGGCGCAGATTTTTATGACTGACGAAAAGAACGGAGTTTATAAATATTCGCCGCTGTTGTGGGATATTGCGTATTCGCCGAAACTTATAAACACGAAATTTTTTATTAAAGATATAGATATTTCAAAATACGAGGCGCGTTATAATTTTGCGCGCGAGCGCTGGTCTTTTTTTAATACCCATTATAAAAACGATATCCGTAAATTCGTTAAAGGCGAGGCGGGACTCACTTCTAAAGCGGCTTCCCGCATCGCCGGAAGCGCCGATCTCTTTGAAAAATCCGGTTACGGCCCTCTTAATTCGATAAATTATATAACCAGCCATGAGGGCTTTACTTTAAACGACTTAGTTACTTACAACCAGAAACATAATTATGAAAACGGCGAAGGCAATCATGACGGTCCCGATGATAATTTCAGTTGGAATTGCAGTATAGAAGGGCCGAGCGACAGCGAGGGCGTCGAAAACCTTCGCGCACGGCAGATAAAAAACTTTGCCGTTATTTTATTCGTGTCGCAGGGCATTGCCATGATTTCTTCCGGCGACGAAGTCAGGCGCACCCAGTATGGAAATAATAACGCTTATTGCCAGAATAATCCTACCGGCTGGTTCGACTGGAGCTTGATCGAAAAAAATAAAGATATGTTAAGGTTTTTTACTAAATTGATCGAATTCAGAAAAACGCATGATATACTGCGCAGGCGGCATTACTTCACAGGCGCGATTAACGCCCGCGGCCTCAAGGATATCAGTTGGCACGCATGCGAGATAGATAAACCCGGCTTCGAAGACAATACTTCGCGAGCGATGGCATTCACTCTCGGCGCCGCAAACGGCGGCTGCGACATACACGTTATTATGAATATGTACTGGGAGCCGCTTGAATTTCAGATGCCGCTTATCGCGCGGCGAAGCTGGTACCGCGTTATAGACACTTATCATAGCGCGCCGTTTGATTTTACCGGCGGCGAAGACGCCGATGCCGGTAAAACTCCCGCCGTAACCGTTAACGGCAGGAGCGTGGCGGTGTATGTATCCAGATGACGCCGTCCGTTTCCGAAACAGTTTACGCCGCATATAAAAAACGCGCCGCCATAATGCCTCTTTCGGCCTACAGGCTGTTTAATTCCGATTGCGACGGCATACGCGGCGTTACCGTCGATATGTATAACGATTACGCCGCGGTGTCGTGGTATTTAGAGTCCGCGTTATCTAAAAGAAACGAAATAATCGAAACGCTTATCGAAAAAATCGGCGCCGTATCGGTTTATGAGCTTTGCCGCTTCAAATCGCCGGCCGCGCCGCAAAATTATAATCATGTATGCGGGCGCGCCGCCGGGGAGTTTTTTACGATCGAAGAAGCCGGTTCGCGTTTTTTATGCAGCTTTTCCCACGGCCAGAATACCGGTTTTTTTATAGATAACAGGGCTAATCGTGAGATAATATTAAAAAAGGCTCGCGGTAAAAGCGTTCTTAATTTATTTTCATATACCGGCGTTTTATCGGTGACGGCCGCGCGCGGCGAAGCGCTCGAAGTGACGAGCGTCGATATCAGCGCCGCATATAATAAATGGGCTTCTAATAATCTCGAATTGAACGGATATAAAGAATTTGGCGAAAAGGTATATAAATTCGACGCTTTTGATTATTTGAATTTCAGCGCGAAAAAAGGCCGGCGCTTTGATGTGATAATAATCGATCCGCCGCCGTTCGCCGCCAGATTAGATAATAAGCCATTCAGCGCTAAAAGAGATTACCAGCGGCTCATTGCCGCCGCTTTAAAAATTGCGGCTCCGGGAACGATTATATTAGCTTTATGTAATATGGCCGAATACGGCCGCGAAGAATTCGCCGCGATGATAGCCGGCACGCTATTAAATCAATGGCGCGGGCGCTACAAAATAAGCGCCGGCCCCTCGATGCCTCTTGATTTTAAGTGCGCGGCGCGCAATTATAAGCTCGATTATCTAAAAAATTACTATATCAGCCTTTACTGAATCAGCTCTTACTGAATCAGCTCTTACCGAATCAGCTCTTACTGAATCAGCTCTTACTGATTATATTCGTACGAAAAGGTATTTTTATATAAAGGTTTTTGCTTTTCGTCGAATATTTTCGCTTCTTCGATTCTACGCAGGTTATTAAAAGAGTTTGCAACACTTTTGTTAAGCTTTAATTTGTCGCCGCCGGTGTAATAGAATTCGCCGATTTTACGGTTGAATTCGTCGTATTTATACACTTCTTTGTTTTCTATACGGTTTTCGCCTTTATATCTTGTTTTTACGGTTAAATTATTCAACTGGTCGTAGGCATAGGTTTCAAGATAAAGCCTTACGCCCGCCGCCGTTATTTCGGTTTCTTCGGTTTTATTGCCCGAATCGTCGTAGGCGTTATAAACCGTGCTGTAAAGCTCGCCGCCCGAGTAATTTTCGATATTTAAGACGCACGCTAATTTATTATAGGTGATCTTTTTGTCGATAATACATCCTCCTATGTAGTAAGCGGTTTCAACTTTAATTCCGCCTTCGTCGTAAGCGTTGAGCGTTTTTCGAATTATATTTCCGTCCGCACCGGTTATAAGGCATTCCAGCTCGTTTTTATTCAAATCATATTTATACGCGGTCGTGTCAATCAGCTTGTCGGCGCCGTAGCGGGCCGTTTCGATTTTATTGTTTTTTTCGTCGTATTTATTGATAATTTTTTCTATCACCGTGCCGGCAGGGACATTGTGCAACGTTTGAACGGTTAAATTATTTTTTTCGTCGTATTCATAGTTCCATTTTTTAGACTCGATATAGACGCCCTGTTTCTGGTCGTAATAATATAAAATTTCGGTTTCAGCGAGGCTGTTTGCGTTAAGCGTCGATTTCCATTTCTGGACGGGAATGTGGCGGCGTGCGCCTTCGTCGTATTTTATAAGTTCGTTTTCGATTAAATTTCCGTCTTCGTTGAAGCGTTCGATTGTTTCGGTATCGTAAACGTCTGTGATCTTGCCTTTTTCGTCAGCGCGATATGAGCGTTCGGTTATGGTTTTAATTTTAAGCGCCCGGATTTCATAAATTTCTTTAAGGTTTTTCGAAGTCAATACTTTTTGAAGGGATTTTTCTTCTTTTTGCGCCAGCAGCGGACCGCAGCTTATAAATATAAGCGCGAGCGCGGCTGCAAAAGAAAATGCCAGTTTCGTATTTTTCATATAACACCTCATATAAATTTTAAGCGATATCCCCCGCGATTATATAATAAAAGTTGAGAATAGTCAAGGAGATGCGGGTAATATTATCAGGATGCCGTATGAAAGATTTTAGCTTCGGATGAAACCTTATACCGCTAATTAGTTGCATAATTGATTGACACTTATGCATATTTTTGTTATAATTCATCTATACGGCTTAATTACCGTTGGTATTGTGTTTTGTAATATTCTACCAGCTTTTTTATAAAGGTGTTTTATGCAGTTTAAATTTTTTGAAACAGCTATATCCGATTTATTCGATATCCGCCGCAGCCGCAGTTTTAATGCACGCGGCCTTACCATCGCCGAGCTGGTTATCGGAATCGTGATCCTCGGCTTGATGCTTATCTATACTTTTTCAATGTTTTCCGCTGAAATAGGCACGATAAGCCGCACTCGCGACTATTCAGCCGCCGTTCTCGTGGCGCAGGAAACCATAGAATCGATTAAAAATTTTCCATTCGATAAAATCGACGATGCCGATGCCGGAAATGAGTCTATCGAGTCCTGCCTTAACGGAACCGCAGCATCGCCGCAGTATCAGCATATCGTCAATATAGGCAAAATCGCTTTCGAAAGAAATGTTACCATAACCGATGTCACCAGCGCGTCAGGGCTTCCTCTGAGCCTGAAGGCAGTCGAGCTCGAAGTAAAATGGAAGAGCGAAGATAATAAAAATTTATCGTACCGTATCGCGACTTGCGTTACTAAAACGCAATAAAGTAAATGAGGTTTACCGTTATGAACGAAAATAAAAACAGACGCACGCTCATTAATAATATGGCGTTTTCGGTTCTTGAAATACTCGTCGTCGTCACCGTTATGTCCGTATTAGCCGGCGGGGCTTTTTACCTTTTTCGCGGCACGGTTAAAATGTCGGAAAAAGGCACACAGATGATGGATTATCATCAACGCGCGCAGAAGATAATAATGCGTCTGACGCGCGATATTAAAGAAGCCAGTTATGTCAAGCCCGATTCGCCGGCCTTAATCACTCAGGATAAAATAGCGGCCCTCACGGTGAGCCCCGAAACCCAGAAAATTGAAATAGTAAAACAAAAGCCCGATTTCACCAAAACTCCCGCGGGACCCACTAAACACGTTGAATACACGGAAGAAACCGTTACTTATAAAGTCGAGCCGGTCGCCGGTTCCAGCGATTATAAGCTGTTGCGCAAAGAAGGCGCTAATGCCGAAGAATTAATCGCGTCGAATATAGGCGAGCTCTTATTTTACCGCCTCGAAGGCGAGGCGCCAGCCGCCGCCGGCGGGCCTAAACTTTACGGCGCGGGCCCTAAAACGGTGTATATAAATTTAAAGATGATAGTCCCGACCGCCTCTAACAATCTGGCTATAAAGGGCTATCACATAGAGTTTAAAACCGCGGTCGCCGTGCGCGGCTGCCAATTGTAGGCGTTAATATCGCAAAGGCCGGTGATTAATTATTTATGGTCAATAAATTAATACGCGAAAAAATTAAAATACTCCTGCGCCAGAGACGCGCCATGTTTTATCCGCTTATAATGTTTGCCGGCGTTATTATCGTAGGCTTAGCTTACGCGTTTCACCAGTATCGCGTGTCGCAGATAGCCATGACCGACGAAATCGCCCGATTCTACGCAGCCAGTTGCGTCGCCGAGGCCGGAATTTCAGCGGCGATAGCCGAACTGCGCGGCAGCGCCACCAGTTGGAAAACTAATGCCATCGACGCGGCCACGCTTAACTGGGGGGCGCCGATCGCCCATACTAACGTAATTAAGCCCGCGGGCGTTTTGTCCGCGTTTGCCGGTGCGAACGGCTCCGTGACGGGCAGTTTTGGCGCCCTCGGAGAGTTCAAGTTACGCTGCGGCTTGCTGCCGGCTAAAGATAATCCCGATACTAAAGCCGTTAACGAAAGCAATATGTTTTATAAAATAGAGTCCATAGGCCGTTACGTCAATACTTATGTAAAAGTGTCCACCGTCGTCGAGGCTCGCAACCTTTCAGAATTTTTAGTCTATGACGGCGATTTTTTAGATATGGTGCTCGGCGTTTCCAATAGCATTCTTCCCGATGCGGCCAATCATTACCGTGTAGGCACTCTTTACGGTAAGCAGTTCGTATTTTTAGGAACGGTTAACGGTGGCCCGCAGCTCGAGTTTAAAGATATGACCGATATAATGACCGGTACGACCGGTGAAATTTACACGCTCGACGGGCGCGTCGTTTTAAATACAAAGCAGATGGACCGCGCCGCCAATTCGTCTAAAAACCTTCTCGCCCCGGCCCAGGGCGGCGAAATTAACAGCATCGCTCAAATCAGCCGTTCGCCAGGCTGGAACGCTAATTTCGATACGGTCAACGGCGTTCTTAAAGACGCTCAGCACGGCGGGCGCGACCTTCCGATAATCAGCGCTAAAAACTTTTTGAATAAATATAAATTGCTCGCGCAGAACGGCGGGCTTTATATAACCGCGCCTGGAAATAATTTTGGCGTTTCCAACACCGACGCGGCCAATCTTTTTAAATTCGATAATCCCTATAAAGTTCGAGACGGTCAGGCGGTAGATACCGCCGATATGCGTTATATCGATTTCGGCGCCGATCTGTCCGAACGCGCAAGAACCACTGGCGATGCGGCCTATAACCTTCAGTTTTTCGCGGGCCATTACCGCGCCCCTAATCTCGACGCCGCTACTCTGGCTAAAATAACCGCTCCCGGCTTTAACGGCGTAATATTTTCAGAAGTGCCGCTGCGCGTGCGCGGAAATCCACCGCGCGATATAGTAATCGCCTCCAGTAAAGACATTTATATATGCGGCGATTTAAACCAGACTACCGACGTATTTCAAAATTACGTCGATGACACCTTCTTTGAATATCAGCCCAACCCCATAAACACCCAGAAATATTTAGACGAAGATACTGCCTACCGTACGGCGAATCTGAACTCTAACAAAGGACTTTACCGACACCGCGTGACTATCTTTTCAAACGCGAAAGTGTGGTACGATTACACCCGGCCGGATATGGTCTTTGAAAACGAGCTGAAACCTTTTCTCGAATGGCAGCTTTCAGTTAAATTGGCCGGTGACGGAAGCGCTTCCGATAAAAAAGACGTTTACGATAAAATAATTAAATTTAAAACTAACGGCAATAAAATCGATGTAAGTGATATCCTTACCGGTTATATTCTCGACGCAAAACCCGGTTCTATTTTAAAAGCGGCTGAAACTGCCGATAAATGGGGCCCCGTCGCTTCGGCTTCATCGCTTACAGCTTTTTGCGCCGATACGGCCAGCGCTTCTCTGATAAGCTATCTCGATTCACTCTTCGCTGGCGGCACTCCGGCGGTTACGGCTAAAGATTTTATCGAAAACACGCAGTTTAAAGTGCGCGATACTTCTAATCCCGCTAACTTTCAGACTAAAAATTTTCTCGAGATTATCAATAATCCGGCTTCGCCAGGCAAACTTGACACGCTCGCCCGCGCCGCGCTTACTAACGCGGTTTACGATAAAATAAGCGAAATAAAGCCAAACTGCATGTGGGCCGATCATAAAACCACCGGCTTTGCCGGGCCGGATATCATATCCGAAACCTCCGATCCCGCTAAAGCCTCTTCTAAGGCCTCTCTAATAGGACGGCTTTATCATGAAACCGGAATAATTTTTGCCGCTAAAAAAGAATATTGCCAGTTCAAGAAACCCACCCCGAACGAGTTCGAGTTCGACCGCCTGTATATGCCTGAAATTACCATTAACGCCCGCGTTATAACCTCCGATATGCGCCGCGCCGATTCGATGTGGCATCTCGGTAATACTCCCAGCGCCATCTATAACGAATTAGGCAACCGCTATCTGCCTAATTGCGGTTATCAGCAGTATCTGCCGCAGGTTACCGGCATATTCAGGCTGCTCGGTTCCGAAATATTCCTGCGTGAAAATAACGTGCTGCCGCCGATGACCGGCCAGGTTTACTGGCCGAATCTGCGTCGTAAAATGTACGATTCGGCCCTCACTAATTTTGAAGATCCGCAGGGATTGACTAATTACGGGCTTGCCTCCTGGACTATGAATAAGTCGGCTAAAGCCGATTACGACGCATTTTAATTTATGAAAACTTCAATTTCTACTTCGCTGTTCTGGAAAAGCGCCTCGCCGCCCGGCGGATATTTTGACGAAATCGCCGGCGCGGGATTCGATTTTATCGAATTAGACGCCCATAATATTTTTGGCCGTTTAAGTGTCAATTTCACAGCCTCGCTTGCCGCTTCATTACAAGACGGGCCGCGACCGCTCAAAGTTTCAAGCGTTCACATGCCTTATACCTTTCCCATATCCTCGCCTTCTAAAAGCGCGCGCGCTAGCGCGATTAAAAGTTTTTCTAAAACTATCGAAATGCTTATCGATAAAATCGAATATAGCTCGCTGCGGCCGCTTAAACTTGTTTTTCATCCGGGCGTTCATTGCGATAAAATACCTTACGATGCTCAAAAAAAAGCCATAGAAGCCGGAATAAAAGAAATAGGCGCGCTTATCGGAGGCGATTGCCGCTTCGCGCCCGCTTTCGAAAATATGCTCAGTTCCCATTTCGCCTCTTCGCCCGCCGATATCCTCGAAATAGCCGCTATGACAAAGGCATATATATCGCCCGCCGGCGGAATCTGCTTCGATTCGTGCCACGCGGCCTACGATAATTTATCTCATGAATTTCTTGAAAAGATAATAAATAAGGTGATAACCGTCCATTTATCCGATAATTATAATCAGCCCCATGGCGAATTTCACGCCATTCCAATGAGCGTTATCCATTCAAAAATTAACTGGCGAAGAATTATCGAACTACTCGCCGGCCGGCTCGAAATAATGACGCTCGAATTGAGCAAACCGCCGGTTATTTCATATAATGCATATCTTAAAATGGCAAAAACCGCTGCGGATGAACTCGAATCTTTTGCCGGTTGAAGACTGCTTAAAACCGCTTAAACCGCTAAGACCGATAAGACCGCGA
>DIVV01000096.1 GCA_002423385.1 bacterium UBP16_UBA6123 | reverse complement strand
AATAAAAAGGCTATGAAATAGCCTTTTTATTTCGGGCGGTGTTTCCTGCCGGCTTCGAAGTTTTTTTATAAAGGCCCTGCCATTCGCTCTTCTATTCTCTTTTTTTCATCTCTATCGCTATTTCCTTATTTTATTATTTTCTTGTCATAAACATCTTTCATGCCTTTTGTCAGTTTTGCCTTCGCGCACGCCGCGTGCGCGAAGGCGTTCTATTTACGCATCGCCGGAACTTAATATTAATGCTCACGGTAATGCTTTGAAAAATAACAACTTTTACTAAACAAAAGTATTATTAAATTTATTTATTTTAATTTAACTTGATCAAAGTTGATTTCCGAAAACTATTGTAGCATATCATTTTGTTGATTTTTATCAGTGTGATTATTAGTGTCGATTTACATTAGTTTTTCCCGCGAGCCGTAAGCCATAGTTACGGTAGTGCCATTATTGCTACGCAGTCGCGCGCATGCATGCGCGCGACTGCAAACAAGCAAAGCTGGCAAGAAAAAACAAAAAAATAAAAAAACAAGGAACCAAAAACAAAAAAATAAAAAAACAAGGAACCAAAAACAAAAAAACAAAATTTAAGGCAATTAAAAACAACCGGCAGGAACTTTACTAAGTTAAAATCACGACAGAAAAAGCTGTCGATTAACCAACCAAAAAGCGTCAGGCAAATTGCGGATTGAGGGTGGGTAAAAGGNNGGGAGGGAGAAAGGGTTGCTAACCTTTTCTCCCTCCCTTCAAACTCCCAATTATTTTAAAAAGTTTTTTTTCGCAAAATTTAATAAAGAGCCTGTTTTTTTAATATATACCTGCTCTATCTTGACATGGTAAGATAAATTGTGCTAAACTTTTTTTAGGCAATTTATTTATTACGCCGTAAATATTGAATATGAAAGTTTATTTAAGAAAAACAGGGTGGCAATGCCCTTTTGCAGGTTTAAAATTATTTATCAGGTGAGTACTTTAATTATTCATGGATGAATTTTATTATCACGAGGATACCGTTGCGTGCTATAATTTGCATGTCAGCGGTTTTATTATTTGCATAATTAATTTTTTATAAATTATCGGGAGGCGTGTATGAAAAAAGTTACTTTACTGTTGTTATCTGCCTTTATTGTGTTTGTAATTTACGGCTGTGGCGGCGGCGGCTCGATGGGTCTTACCGGCGGAAGCTGGGATTCGGGCGATGTAAATAATCCTTCGGTTAATACTTCGAGTAAAATCATAGAAATTAACGGCACATTTTCCGCTCCGGCGGCGCCTTCTGCGGGTGCGCCTTTTAACCGTGCAATCGATGTTTCCGGCGGCCGTTACACTTTATCGGTCATCGATAAGGATAATCCTTCTTTTGAAGCGGGATCGATCGGCGTTGGCGCTAATTCATTCAAGGCCGTTATTCAAACTACGGCCGTCAACAGGCACGCCATGATCGTTTTGACCGATAAGCAGAGTAAAAAAGTTATTTACAGAAATTTATTGGGTAAAATACTTAAAATAGGGGAATTACCCGCCAGCGTCAGTAAAGTTGTTATAAACGGCATTCTTATAAACGAAACCACGACTGCGCGCGCTTTATTCGCCATGGAAAAAGGGGTTTCGGATATAGCCGTCACGAGCGTAGCTACGAATGAAATTCAAACCGGCGGAATAGTTACTAAAGATTATACCGGTATAAAGACGGAATTCGATACGGCGGCTGAAAACAGCGCCGGCGGGGCCGCTAATATATCGCAGATGGCAAACGCGGTTCAGGCGGTAGCGGCCGTTTTAGCTTCCACGCAAATTAACGAATCGACTAAAAATACTATAGCCGCTGATCAGATTATCAGCGCGACTTCGCTTCTCACCTCATATTTAAACAGTTTGAAAAATCCTTCAGCCAGTCAGTTAATTACTAATAACGGTTTTGCGGTGAGTGTCAAAATAGGCGATACCACGATTAATTCAACGAGCGATTCGACGATTGTAACTAACGCGGTTAAAAATATAACGCCGATCGCGCCGGTATCTACGCCCGTATTTCAGCCGGCCGGCGGAAATTATTCGCAGGATGTAAACGTGGTAATAACCACCGCCACGCCGGGGGCGACTATCCGCTATACTATCGACGGCAGCGTACCTTCGGCTTTATCTGGAAATATATACGGCGGCCCGATAGTTATATCGAATACTACTACGATTAAGGCGGTAGCCGTTAAATCGGGATATGCAGACTCACAGGTCGTATCGGCTTTATACACGCTTCCGCTCAAGGCGGCAGCGCCGGTTATAACGCCGGCCGCTGGCACATATACATCCGCGCAGACTATAACTATAGTTTCGGCCACTACCGGCGCGGTTATTAAATACACGACCGACGGAACAAATCCGTCCGAAACTAACGGCCAGACTTATTCGGTTCCATTCACGCTCGGCGCTTCGGCCGCAGTCAGGGCAGTCGCGATTAAATCTGGAATGAATAATTCAAATATTACAACCGTAAGTTACGTAATAAACACCGAAAAGGCTTCCGCTCCGATATTTACCCCGACTGGCGGAACATTTTCAACTGCTCAGAGCGTTACGATAGCCACTACGACCGTCGGGGCTGTCATCAAATATACGACTGACGGCAGCGCGCCTTCGTCGTCGAACGGCCTTGTTTATTCGAGCGCTATAACCGTAGCGGCCAGTTCCACTATTAAAGCTATCGCCATTAAAACGGGTATGGCTGATTCCGATATTTCATCGGTCGATTTTACCATACAGGACACGGTTTCGGCTCCCGTATTCAATCCGCCTGCTGGAAGTTACGCCGCGGCGCAGAGCGTTTCAATAATATCGGCCACTTCGGGTGCTTCGATTTTTTATACTACCAACGGCTCGACACCTACAATTTTAAGCAGCCAGTACACTTCGGCGGTTTCTATCGTTTCGACCGCCACTATTAAAGCGATCGCCGTGAAAACTGGAATGGCGGCTTCGACGGTTTCAAGCGCCGATTATACGATTATGCAAAAAGTTTCGGCTCCGGTATTTGACCCGGCAGCCGGCTCTCACGAAGGAACGCAGAGCGTTACGATTACCTCCGCTACCTCAGGTTCCGCTATTTATTATACTCTTGACGGTTCGACGCCTTCCGTTTTATCCACATTATACAGCGGCGCCGTTTCAATAGCTTCTAATTTAACCATCAGGGCGATTGCGTTAAAAAGCGGTATGTCCGATTCCGATATTTCAACCGCTTCATATACCATTAATTTTCCTCCGGTGTCCGATCCTGTTTTTTCGGTTACCAGCGGCACTTATAACGATACCAAAAGCGTAACCATTACAAGCGCGACTTCGGGTGCTTCGATTTATTATACCCTGGATAATACCAATCCATCGTCGTCGTCGTATTTATACACGAGTGCCATTGAAATAGGAAACACGGCTGTGATTAAGGCTATCGCGGTTAAAACAGGCATGGCCAATTCAAACATAAGCGTCGCTTCTTACGTTATAGACAAACTTGCGCCTTCATTTAACATTCAATACTATTCAGACGCCGCGTTGAGCCTTTCGCTCGGCAATAATCCGCGGTTGAGCGCAGGCACTTATTATTTAAAGATCACTTCAAATAAAGAGTTGCAATCGGCCCCGACGGTGACTATCGGCGCGGAAGGAAGCGCTAATGACGTTACAAACGGCGCGTCCACCTTATTTTCAGGTTATAGTTATAAATATAATCGTGTTATAGCAAGCGATAACGCAGCCATCGGTTCGGTTGTTGAAACTTTAGCTTTAGCCGCCACGGATAAGGCTGGCAATGCCGCATCCAACATAAGGCCGGTTAATGAATCGTCCGCGGCAGCTTATACCGATACGGTAGCCCCTACTGCTGCAATTACTTACTCGCCCGTGTCCGCTTCGGTTAAACAGGGTGCCGTGCTTGCAATCAGCGCGGTTATCAGCGAAAATTTAGCGGGCGCCTATCCTCTTAAAATAGCTATAGCCGGGGCTAATACGCTCGATGTCATTAATATGACCACGGTTGATGCGACGCATTATAACTATTCGCATACGGTCGGCGCCGGCAATGGAAGCGCAACTATAACGCTGTCAAATGCTAAAGATTTAGCCGGCAATCCGATAACCGCCGCGCCTTCGTCCGGCGGCTCGTTTAGTGTAGATAATACGGCACCGGCGGCGCCGACTTCGGTAACTATAACGCCCGTCGGCGGAAATATAAAAGCCAACACTTTGAATTTAACCAATACCAATATGACTGCCGCCGCGACTATCACGGCCGGCCAGGCAACGGGCGGCAGCGCTCAATTATTAATAGACGGCATTATCAAGGCGCATGACACTTCAATCGCCGCGGGCGATACCGGCGTGACATTCGATTTAGGAAAAGCGTCGCCGGCTGAATTGCAGGCTACTGTGCCGGTTAGTTTGAACGCCAAAACCGTAACGGTTAAATTATTTGACGCCGCGGGCAATGACGCGGTAAGTTCGGTCAATAATCCCGTAATTACCGTCGATTATACCGCCCCCACGGCCCCGGCTGGAATAGTATTAACGCCGGCAGGTGGAACCGTGGTTGCAAATACGCTGAATTCGACTAATACCAATATGACCGCCACGGCTACTATTACGGCTGGTCAGGCAACTGACGGGCTGGCGGTGTTATTGATAAACGATGAAATAAAAGCGCAGGATATAACTATAAGCGCCGCTGACACGGCATTAGCTTTTGATCTCGGTAAAACTACTGTCGGCGGGCTGCAGGCGACGGTGCCTGTCGGGCTTAACGCAAAGGCGGTTAAAGTTAAATTAATAGATGCCGCAGGTAATGAAACTACAAGCTCGGTAAGCGTTAATATTGCGGTTGATTATACGCGGCCGACGGGCAGTATATCGTATTTACCTTCGGCTACGGCCATTCCCGGCTCATCGCTCACCGTACTTGCGACTTTTAGTGAAGCTATAGCTGATGCTCCCGTTATGCAGGTGGCTATTAGTGGTTCGAATACTTTATCGGCGGTGGATATGAGTAAAACCAGTTCGACGCAATACGGATATATTCACACTGTAGGCAATGGAACCGGCGCGGCCAATGTAACTTTTGCGACTGGAACCGATGTGGCCGGTAATCCCGTAACGGAGGTCCCGACGGTCGGCGAAAGTTTTACCGTAAATAATGCTGTGTTGCCGGCCGGCGTTTATAAAAAAGTGGCGGTTCTCGACGCCATTAATGACGCGACTCTGGCGGTAAATACGCTTACGGTAAAAACTGCCGGAACTAATACTGAATACGATGTTAGCAGTAACAACACGATTAAAAGTATAATGGGCGGCGAAAATAACATTAAATTCACGATCGACGCTAATGGAAAAGTCAGTGTTATAGACGATTCATTAGCGGCCGCTTCGAGTACTATAGCGCTTGTAGCCGCCGATTGCGCTTCCGCGCTTACTTTGAAAGGCTCCGCTAACGGCGCGACCACTTTGACCGCCGCCGCCGCTTTCGCTAACAATATAACTGTTACCAGCGGCATAGTCAATATAGGCAACGCCAATCTTGACGGAACGCTCACCGTTTCGGCGGCGGCCACGATTACCGCAGGCGACAACGCGCTAACCGTTTCAAATACGGCCGGCACGGTTACACTCACCGGCGCGGGCGCCATCACTAAAACCGGCGCGGGCACGCTCGCGCTCAATTTATCTACTGGAAACGCCGGCGCGATAAGCGTTTCTGATTCGCCTTCGATTACTATAACAAATACTACCGCAGGCTCGGCAACCGCGAGAACTGTAGGAGATGTAACATTAGGAACCGGCGCTCTTTCAATAACCGGCGGCGCCGGGACCAATCATATTACGGTAGGCCAGACGCTTGGCGCGACCGCAGGCACGGTCAGTATAACCGGCGGCGCCGCGAATGTTGCTATAGGCAATCTTGCCACAACAGGCGCTTTATCAATTACAGCCGGCGCGGGCACGATAACGGCCGGTACATATACCGGAAATCCTTCAATAACAGGCGGCGGCACCGGTGTGATCACTCTCGGCGCGATAACCGGCAATGTTTCGGTTACGGGTCATGCGGCCTCAGCGCTTAATTTAGGCGCGGTTACAGCTACGGCGGTTAATGTTGCGACGGGTGCCGCGGCAGTGACTATAGGCGCGGTTACCGGTAATGTTACGGTAGTTGACGCGGCGGGCGGCAATGCCGCGGTTAATCTTGGCGCAGTATCCGGCACGCTCGGTATTACAAGCGGCAGTAATGCGCCCATAACCGTCGCTCTCGGCGCTAATAATATAACCGGCGTAACGACGATAACAGGCGGGACGACCGCCGGAAATAAAGTCACATTAACGGGTTCCGGCACTGGCACTACCAATATAGCCGGCGGTCATGTCGATGTATCCGGTAGAAGCAATGCCACGCTTAATATTACGGCGGCATCTACGGTTACAGCCGGCGCTAATCCTGTATCTACCGCTGATACGGCTTTTACGGCCAGTATAACCGGCACGGGCCTTGTAACTATCGGAAACGCGAGCACGGTCGTAATCAGCGGCGTAACCGTTCCTGGTTCGAATGTCGCGACTGTTCAGCAGGCCGGCACTGCATTGACCATTAACGGCGTTGCCGCAGGCGCGGTATCGGTCGCATCCGATTCGTCTATTACCGCTATTACGATAAACGCGGACACCGTTACTTCACTGACTAACAATAAAGCGCTTCTTGCGTCTTTAACGGTTAACGCCGGTAAAACCTTAACCACACTTACAATGGGCGGTACTACGATAACCACGCTTACCAATAATGGCACGATCGGCACGATAGCGGCTGGTTCCGCCGCGACGATCGGCACGCTTATCACAGGTACGGCCGGCGTGATTACAAACGCTCTTGCGACGGGCGCCAATCTTACGATAACTAATATAGACCAGACGGGCATAACCGCAGATCGTACTATCAACCTTGGCAATTATGCTAACTCCATTAATGTTACAGGTCCTGCCGCGCCCGGCGCGAATAAAGTTATAATTATAAGCGATGCCGGCATAGCCGCTATTACCGTTAAAGCTGGTGTCGTTGATTTAAGCGGAGTTTTAACGGATGATACTTTAAATATATCGACCACGGCGGCAGCGAGCGTCGATGCCGGAGCAAAAGCTGTTACGGTCGCCGCTCTTTCACATGATTCAACTATTACTACCACTGGCGCTATAACGGTCGGCGCGGATTTAACCGGTGCGCTGAAATTAGGCGCGGCGCCATCGTCTTTGACGGCTAATGGCAGTTTAACGCTGGATATCGATAATAAAAATGTAACGATCGCTGATATAGCCGCATCCGAGATAGTAACTTTGACTAACGCGGGCGATGGAAGCGCCGGCGCAATATCCGTTACCAAGGCCGGTTCAATAGCCGGAACATTAGTAACAACGGCAGCTAAAACATTTAATAACATAACTATATCTTCAGGAACTACGCTAGCGGCGCTCACTAATGCAGGCACGGTTACAACGCTCGCTAACAGCGCTACAATTACCACATTGACAAATAACGGTACGCTCGGCACGCTTTCCGCTCCTGCGGCCGCTATAATTACCACCTTAACGCTCGGTGCGTCGGGAGCGATCACAAACGCTCTTACAACCGCGGGTAATCTTACTATCACAAATATTGATCAAAGCGCGGTTGCATCTGTTAAAACGCTTAACCTTGGTAATTTAAGCACTGCAATTACTACCGTAAAAGGTCATTCGGCTAGTAAATTAACGCTTGTTGGTACAGGTAACTTGACTGCTAATATTGCAGACGGTCATGTCGATGTTGAAGGTTTAGCCGCCGGCGCTATAATTAATGTTGTCGGTACGGCCGGAACAACGGATACGATAAATATATATGCTTCAGGTAAATCGGTTATTTTAAGCGGCGCGAATCTTAACGGCGCAAGTGACTCAGTCACTATCGATAGAACATTAGTCGTCCTGGCAGTCAGTGCAGTTACAGTTTCCGGCGCGGTAACTACATTAACCGTTAGCGCTCCAGTTGAAACTATAACGGTTGGCGGAACGGTAACAACTTTAAATGCTAATGATAACGTAACGACGAAATTAGATATTAATTCCGGCGGTGTTGCTACCGTAAATGTGGCAGATGGTAAAACAATAACTTTAATGGAAGTTGGCGCACCGGCTTCTGGCGCTATGATAGTAGCTGTAGCTGGAACGGGCGCAATCACGACGGCAACATATGATGCTAATCTTATAACGCATACATTAACGGTTAATGATACCGTTGCCGGCTCGGCCGCGATTGGAATTTTAAATGTTCCTGCTCAGACAACGAGCTTTACAACCGCTGGTTCTGGTACAATTACAACAGTCAGTACAACCGGTATTGTTCCGACATTAACTGTTGGCAGTACAATTGGAACGCTTAATGTCGGCGGTGATGTAACGACGAAATTAGACGTAACCGTTGATCTTGCTACTTTGAATAACAACGCTACAATTGCTGATCTTAGCATAGCTAACACCAAGACAGTTGCTGCACTTAACAATGGTGCTACTGCTACCGGTGTAGTTACGAAAGTAACATCAGGTGGCACAGGCACGATTACAACTCTAAACATGATTACCAATTTTGCTAACACATTAGGCGTTCCTGCTGATGTAACTACGAAACTTGTAATCGGAACCTTGAATGTATATGGCAATGCCGGTTCGATTGTAACTTTAGGCGCAACCACTGGTACAACCGCAACTAAACTTGAAATTGGTAATATGACAATAGGTGATGCAACCGGTGGCCAACTTCTTGGTTCTTCTGGCAAATCATCAGCTTTCACACTCAAAGGTAGTGTAACACTTGGTGTTGTTGGCCAATTGGGTAATAGTAATGCCGCGGACCTGGCTGCAACGGTTGACAGAGCTGCTGAAAGAACTATTACTAAGACTGCTGACGCAACAAGTATAGCTACTCTTACCCTTACCGGTATACTTGGTGATGATACCGGTAACCAAGCGGATGGTTTTTCGGTTACAGCGGCTACTCCTGGTGTTTTAACTACAGAAGGCGCTAAAACTACTGCATCGAAACTTACAGTACCTACGGTAGGTAATGCGGTTGTATCGCTCCCCTAATTTAATTTATCTTCACGAGCTTCCTTCTCTCAGTCCAACCACGGAGAGCGGCTCAATCAGATAGAAAACATAATCCCGCAAGCCGGGCCTTCAGGCTCGCTTGCGGGATTATAAAACAAAACAATTACTATGTTAACTTCAGGCAGTCAACGCTCGTCTTTCTATTTTTAATTTACCATCAAATTGAATCAGTTATTATTCTGGAATTACTGAGTATGAAAAATTCTTCCTGGCTCGGCTTGAACTCTTTTTTCATCGGTTCAAACTCCGCGTCGAATAATTCAGTCTTAGTTTTATCTATGTTATAAGCCGGGCTTTCGTGATAGGTCCATTTTTCGTTTTGCCGCGGGCCTTTTTCAACTAATTCCTTGACCAGCATGGCGGTCGGGAACAGTTCATTGCCGAGGTTTATATTAAATTTTCTACAGCTTTTAAATCCCAGGCTTAGATAGTTTCCGGGGTTGCCGAAAATGACTATCATTTCATGCCCTGATTTTCTTGCTATTTCAAAAGAATGTTCGATCAATTTTTTTCCGAATCCTCTTCTTTGAAATTCAGGTAAAATGCTGACCGGCCCGAATGTCAAAATATCTTTTTGCCTTCCGTTATCGCTAATCAGTTTCGATTTTGCATACATGATATTGCCGATAATCGTTCCGTTTAATTCCATTACCAGATCCAGTTCAGGAATAAAATCTTGATGATCTCTGATTACATGAACGAGATAGTGCTCGTCGCAGCCTGGTGAATGAAGGTTCCAGAAAGCTTTTCGCGTCAATTCCTCTACTTTTCTGTAATCGCGCGGTTCTTCTTTTCTGATAGTTATATTCATCTTTCCTCCTTATTTTACTGTTGGTCGCAATAAGGGTTTTTTATTTCAGGCGGCCATTCCATGAAAACTATACAATAGCCGTTGAAATCTTTCACCGTTATCGTTCGAGCTCCCCATTCTTCGTTTTTAATATCCGAACATTCTTTCCAGCCGCTTTTTTTAATTATTTCGTAAAGCCGTTCGAGTCCGTCAACGGTTACCATGGGTGTTATTCCGAAATTTTGACCGGAAGGCTCGCCTTTGGAAATGTGGAAGCCATAAAATCCTCTGGTGCCGGAAGTAATGGGCGTTTTTTCGTCGAGAGTAACGCAGCCGTAACAGCATTCTTTGTTTTCGTCGAACATTCCTCTATGCGCCTTCCAGCCAAGTGTTTTTTCGTACCATTCGAGAGTTTTTTCGACGACGCGTGTTTTGAGCATCACGTCGATTCCGTTCACCAGGTATCCGTTAGCCGAAATTGTTTTGAGTGACATTGCGATATTTATCGGCGATTTTGCTCGACTGTCCGTAGTTTCCCATTTCAGTCTTTTGATAGTTTCTTCGTCGCAATACGAAATGATAAGCGCAATTTCGTCGCGACTCAATTTTCCGTCGCATTGCTTGACGAATTCACGGCCTCTTTCCGTCTCACCAATTTCAACGAGCGTCGTTTCGCTGAATTTATGGTTGCCATGCGCTAAATTTAACAATTCATTCTGAGTTTTTAGTGAAAGCCTCGAAAAAACGTGAGCACCTGTTTCGGTTAATTTGATTTTGTCCATAACTGCCTGTCTCCTTTTAATATAAATTTTTTGGAGGCCGGAAATTTTTATTTTATTGCTTATGATTGAGGATAATTTATTTCTCGCTTCGTAGAGCCTGCTTTTTATGAGCTTTTCTTCAACGCCGGTCAACGCCGCTATCTGTTTTATTCGAAATCCGCAAAAGTATTTCAAATTTATCATTTCGCAGTGCTTTTCGTCAAGAATAGAAAGCGCGGCGTGAAGTTTTTCAAATAATTCATTCGAGTCTTTTTCATATTTAGCGTCAGTTTTTGATGAAAAAGCGAAGGAATTTATAGCTTCGTTGTTTTTGATGTCAGATCTTACGTTAAGCAAAATTTCGTTTTTGCATATGCTGAAAAGCCATGAATCGAAGGCTTCTTTATTTGCGAGTTTTTCGAAATTTATAAAAGCCTTGAGAAAGGTTTCCTGGGTGAGCTCTTCAGCGAGATGGACGTTTCTCGTTTTTTTTACGCAGTAGTAAAGTACTTTGTTGTAGCGGCTCTCTACAAGTTTTTCGAAAGCGGGCGCGGCGTTTTCTTTATAACCGGCCGGGTATACTTTATTTTTTTTCATTATTTACGACCTCCGCATATAAGATGCGTAATATTGAAAAAAGTTGGAATAAAAGTTTTTTTTGCAAAACGGCCTATTTTTATTTATTGCGATGTGCTGCGATTTCTTTTAATTCTATCGAGGCTTCGTTTAGCCTCGGCAATTAAAATTTCGTCTTTTTCTTCAGTCACCATGCCGAGCAAATATTTTATTACTCTCTCTGATGGAAACGCCTGAAACGCCCTTATAATTTTCCATAGAATAAGTTCGTTTCGCGGATATTTATTCAAAGTTTCAAACAGGGCATTTTCGCTTTTTATATCTTTGAAATTGTAAGCTATATGTCCTATGGCGTCTATGGCTTCGGTTATCTGGTGTAAATCGCCGCATTTGAGTACTTTTTCGAGTTCGTCAAGCGCCGCGGGTCCGATGCGAGCCGTAATTCTTGCCGTTATATCCCTTGGGAGCGGAAAAGAAAGTTTTTTTAAATCTACCATGGCCGGTTTATTATGTTGATTGTTTCCTATTTTTCCAAACAATGCCGTTAAAAAAGGCGCGGCTTTGGCTCCATAGCCGATCAGAGCATCGGATAGAGCTATTTTAGTATATAATTTTTTTTCATTTTTTAATAATTCGCATAGAATGGGAATATGGTTTTCATTCTTTAATTCTGCGATTTTTTTGACGGCCGCGCTTCGGATATTCGGGGCGCTATCGTATAAAAGCTCTATTATTTTATCGGGGTTCAAATCATCGATCGCCGAAATTTCGCATTTATTGAAGAAACCTCTCGATTTGAGAGTTTTAAGATCGCTTTTCAATATTTATCTCCGTTGGATGATATGATTACTTCGAATAGATATAACTTGTTATAGTTTTTCCAAAAATTTACATTCTAACGCCGCGTTTACACGCAATGCGAGGCTATCTAATAATATTAGATCCGTATAGCATTGTTTTAGCAATCAATCGTTGATTTCATAATCGATCGTAATATCGATCAAATCCAAAAATTTATTAAGATACGACGCTGGCGTCAATTTTAACATATCTTTAAACTCGCGTATCATGTGCGATCTATCGTAATAGCCGTATTCACTTAAAAGCATTTCTGGCCTGACTTTTTTATTCAACCGGATATTTTCGAGACACAGGCCAAGCCTCATGATTTTGATGAATGTCTTTGTGCTCAGACCTATTATCTCATTGAATTTCCTGCTTAAATGGCGTTTGCAGTAATATGAGGAGTCTAAAAGCTCCATGATGCTTGTTATGCATTTGGAGTCGATTATTTTTTTTACGGTAGCGATAATATTTTCATCGTCATTTTTTCTTTTTAAACTAATATTATGCTTTATTTTTTTTTCGATAATCTCCTGCAAAATATCTATCGCAGAAGTTTTATCATTGGCTGCAAGAACGCGCTCGCTAATTTCGCGCCCGTCTTTTCCAAGGGCCGTTTCAACTCCGATAATTTTTTCGGTGAAATGGTTCATTGGAGAATTTAGAAAATAATAAGCGCCCCATGGCTTGAATTTGACGAGGTAACGGTATCCGCTGTAATAATTGCCAATGATCGCCTTTTTCATTTGGCCGCGTATGAAACAGCGTTCAGGCATTATATAGCCGCTTTCATTTAATTTATATTCGCAGAACGGAACATTCTGTATTATTAATTCGGTATAGCCATCCGGCACGATTACATAACTTAAAGGTTCTTTTCGAAAATCAAATTCGCCATAAACGAAATATTGAATATATTTTTTTAAATAATCTCGAGGTTCTATAGCACATCGTTTTATCATAATAATAATAACTTAATCAGTTTAAACAGCCGTTATAAAAAGTGAACGAATAAAAATGTTTCCTTTTATTTAAGGCAATGATTATATTATACTAAAAATTACTTTTAAAGTTCCAAGAAACATTGTATTTAAAATAGAAATTTAATAACTTACAGGGAATTTTCCTGACCGCTCAATGTCGACGGGAGCATATATTCTAATTTCGATCGAAAAAAAAGAACAAGAAAAACAATATTCTAATAAATGGAATAAGCCGTCGTTAAAAATGCTTAACCGCCGCTGAAGTCTTAAATGATTCAGGCGACGGTTTTTCATCACTCGCTCAGTTGTGAGGCTTTGACAATTTTTTATTATTTTTCTTTTTTAGTTTTGGACGTAGGATTAAGAATCGCATAAATGTTAATCGGTGGCAAAATTATTGGTGTTATACCACTTTTAGCGGTAATGCCGGTAACGATTTCACGGATAAAAGGAAACATGATCGGCGGCGCAGAAAATTTGGCAAATTTATTAAAATCGATGTCATCTTTATCAATTACTTGGGAAAAGAAGCCGATGAAGCTGCATTCTAGTTTAATATGCGGGTTTTCTGTCCTTTCGATAATTTCCAAAGCCAATTCGACAGCCAAAACGTTACGAGTTTTATCAATATTAAAATGCGAACTTAAATTAACGTTAATTTTAGGCTGCATGGGGCATTCAGGCTCAAGCCGAAAAACTAAATCCTTTAAAATTATGTTATCAAATTCTATGCCTGGTTGTTTTAATAATTTTTTCACGATATTGCCTCAAATGATGTTGGTGAGATTCTAACAGAACGGTCGTATCTACCGGTTTTACTTTTTGAGTTCAGCAGGTATTTAAGCTGTACAGAATGCCTGAAGGTTTTATTTCCAAACTGAACCAATTCTGAATTTGATGCAACTTTAGGTCTCCTGGGATGAGAATTATAATTTGTCAAATTGTTTATGTTGACATTTTTTTTTGCAATTTTTTTTAAATTAGCTGCATATTTTTTTTCGAATAATTTACTAAATTCAGGATTTTCATTTTTTTCTTTGAGTATATCGTCCAAATTAATTAATTCATTTTTTTTCATTTTTTTCACCTGCTTACGAGCATTTTTTCAGATTTTTTTCAGCTCTTTTTATATGCTCTGGTGGAGTTTCACGTGTTTTTTTATGAAATCCACATAATAAAATAATGATCTTCTTAGATAAAATGGCGTATAAAATCCTATATTGGTTATTTTCTACTTTTTCTCTAAGTTCATAAATTTTATCTTTCAAATGTCTTGTATCGGGAAATTTTAAGTTTATATTATATTTTTGCAAAATTTTTATTTTAGCATACAAACAGGCTTGAACTGTCAACGATTGTTCATCAATAAAAAATTTGGCATCTCGATGTAGTTTAACGGAATAACACATTTAAAATACTCGTATTTAATAATCACGGTTCTACGTGTTTATGAAGCTTCCTAATCATTATGTTATCATATTTAAATATGAAAGTCAAATAAAATCAAAGTAAGTAAGTGAAAGTAAACAGAGCAGGTTAAAGCTAAATCTTTAAAGATAGCATATTGCTAAAACCCGCCGTTTATGGTATAATATTAGCATCATTTAACAATGAGTTTAAAATTATAATTTCGAGGTGAGTGTGCAATGTTGAAAAAAATGGTGAAATCTACTTTAATAGTATCGAGTTTTGCAATTATCGGTTTAAGCGCGTGCGGCGCGGCCTACGGCGCTGACGATTACGGAAAAGCGGCCATGGACGAGGCTATGAAAACCTCGAACCAGGCTATGGAAACTGGCAGGCAGGCGGGCGCCGAAGGCATGAAAGCCGGAATGGAAGCCGTTAAAGCCGCCGGTGAAATATCGAGCGAGGCGATTAAAAATTCGACTAAACTCGCCATGGAAGGCATGAAAACCGCTCAGCAGGCTATGGACGGCGCCAATAAAACGATAGAAGCCGCGATGAACGCCGGAACCCATGCGGGCGTCGAAGGCATTAAGGCCGCGCAGGAGGCTATATTAAACGCCAGTAAATTGATAGAATCCGCCATGAAAAACGCCGATAAAATTACCGGCGAACAGATAAAAGCCGCTCAGGAAGCTATCGCTAACGCTAATAAACTTATAGAATCTTCCATGGCCGCCGCTGATAAACTTACGGCTGAAGGCATGAAAACCGCAGCGGAAGCCATAACTAACGCTAATAAACTTATAGAACAGTCGATGAAAGAAAGCGACGCCATGCTTCAGCAGGGATTAAAAACCGCCGATGACGCAGTCCGCCAGGCGGATAAAGCCGCCGACGCGGGAGTGCAGGCGGGCCTTGACGCCGAAAAAATGGCGGAAGACGCGGTTAATCAGGCTGATAAAGCCGTTTCGCAAATGAATGCCGACACCGGTACTGATAATAATATGCAGTCTCTTGACGGTCTTGGCGATCAGATAAATCAAGACGTCGATAACTCCGTCAATGACGCCTTAAAAGATGTAAATGTCGATGTGAATGTGAACACGGGCGAGTAAAGAAAATATATTTACATTTAATTTTAAAATTTTTATCCGCGCTCTAATTGTAAGGGCGCACAAATGTGTGCGCCCTTTAATTATTTGCGCCCATCTGAGGGCAGACACGCAGGTCTGCCTCCCTCGATTGGGATGATAAATATATTTTTAAAATTATTTTATTCGCACTAAAGGCGAAAGAACCCGTTTTATTAATCGATTTCTTTTTTATCGGAGTATTTTTTAACTATAAACATAAGCGCTACCGTGCCTAAAAATACCGCGAGATATTTTAAGGCCGAGTAAATAAAGCCGAATACGCTTTTGCGCCCGCGCCCGTTGGGACCGCCGCCTGAAAAACTTTCGGCTATATAATATAGCGAGCTCAATACGGTTATGAAAACACCCATAGCCGCCATGGCAGGAAGAAAAACCTCTTCGATGCCGTCGTCTGCGTCTGTGTCTTCGTATTTAGCGTCTCCGGTTTCGCGGCATTCTTTTTCAGCGGCCGCTTCCGCCGCGGCGTTGCGCTTTACGGCGGAAGTAACGGCCGCCGCCGGAGTTATATCGGCCGATTTTTTGAATTTAAGCCCTATTTTGACCAGGTCGCCTACCTGATCGGATTTTTTGATAAAATAAATATTTTCACTGCCGAGCCCGAGTTTGGCGCAGATATCGTTTTCGATTATTTTTCTGTCTTCGGCCGTAACTGATTCGGCGCGGTCTATAATGGCGCAGACGGCGCCAAAATTATCTTTTATATTAAAAAAAAGATCTATTTCGGCGCGCCTTAAGCCTATCAGTGAATTAAGGTAAAAAAGAGCGTTCCCGCGGCTGTATTGCGTGGCAATATTAGCTACGGCGTTGTCTTTTATATCCTCGATACTGACGGTGCTGACGGATACGTGAGATTCTTTTCTTTGCTCGATGCCGCTTCCCTCCGCGCCTAAAAGTATATTAACCATATTTAATATTCTCCTTTATTTAATCTTTTTATAGGTTTTATAATATTCATTGGATTTGCTCTGGAACGATTTAACGAGCTCTTCTACCGACGGCGGTATTTTCGACATGAGTATTTTTTTGAAGGTATGCCCCAGGCCGTAAGTTATGGAACCCGCGGTAACGGCCGCTACGGCTGAAACTATCGCGGGGCCGGGAGGGCCGAAGATCCAGGAAACTCCCTTTGAAACAGTTATGAATATTTTTTTGCCGATAGAATTAATGCCCAGTTGGAGAAAGATATTTTGAATGAATTCTTTATTGAGCTGTTTTTCATATAATTTGGCGAGCTGGTAGATCATTTTAAATTGAATGCCGGATAGCGCTATAGCGTCGGAGCCGGGTATAGGAAGCGCGCCCACGCCGAATGCTTCGCCTGCCGACCAGTTGATTATGCTGTTTGCCTGTTCTTCTTTGTGGCGGCAGAGCCTGCCCCATAATATAATTTTTGCCTCGCTGTCTAAAACGGAAGTAATGCGCGCTATGGCCTCGTCGAGCCCCACCGGAGGGCTGTTTTTTTTAGTAGCGACGCCTATAGCTTTATGCTCAGGCTTGATGAGCCCTAATTTCTCGTTGCAGTCATCGAGAGCTATTTTATAATCGTCTTCATCGCCGAGCGTGTCTATTTTTGATAATATCGTAACTATAGGTTTTTTAAGTTTTTTAATATCGCCGAAGGCTTTTTTGACGTTGGCGGTGACCCCGGCCGAACTGTTAACGAAGTAAAGCGCCAGATCGGAGTTGTGTTCGATAAAATTGGTGGCTTTATTGGAAATTGAAGAATTGATATCTTCGAGGCCCGGCGTATCGTATATAAATACATTTTTGCAGCCCGGAAACTCATATCGATTCACTTCTACTGTTTGTCCGGCTTTAGGCGATTCTACTATATCTTCGCGTCCGGTGATAGCTTTTATAAAAGAGGACTTGCCGCAGTTGACCGTGCCTACTACGGGTATATTCAGCGTCGCCCTGGCCAGATCGTTTTCGACGGTCTGCTCGGCGCGCTTCCAGGCGTCTTCGAAGGCGCCTTCTATTTTAGTTTCCTGCCATTCGGAATTTATAGTTTCTTCGCTGTAGGCGCGGCCGCATTCATCAGCCCCGGCTCCTGCTCCAATTCCAGCGCCGCTTTCGCTTTGCGGACGGCCTTCGCCGGCGCCGTTATTATTACCGCGAATATAATTATTTTTGAAATGCTTTATCATAGAGTCGAGTTCTTTTTCAAAATCCATAATTAACTCCTGACGCTTATATTGACGCTTATATTGACGATGTATTTGACGCTATATTTTTTCACCGCTATCGTTTGAATATAATTCTGCTTCTTTTGAGTATTGAATATATTTTATATCGCTTTGAACTTTAATGTCAACATTTTCTTTTTTATATTCGCTCTTATACCTGTCAAATATTTCTTTAAGCTTATCTATAGGTATAGTTTTGCCTGAAGCTATCCAGGTTATCATCACCCTGCCGAGCGCGTAAGTAACCCCGGCCGCTACGGCGGATTTAACTCCGTAAAAAAAAGTGGATGCTAAAGAAGTGCCTACTATGGCGGCGCCTAAAGAACCCGTGACGGCCCGGATATTTTTATAGGTCATTTGCTCGCCGTAAACTCCGGCTATTTTAATTATCATGTAATATTGATTCATCATAAGCGGCACGGTTTCGCTGAAAGGTATCGGCGATGCGCTGATTGCGAGCGCTCTTGCCGTTGCGTATTTGACGAAGGAAAGCGATTCGGCGTATAGCGCTTTTTCAATTTCAGGCCTGTTTACGCGTAAAAAACGAGCTAATTTAAGTATTTTTTCGCCGCCTCTTAATATATCGAGAAAGCCTTCGCTTAAAAGCTCTATGCCTTCACCGCTCTTGCCGCAGGTAAAATAAATGCGGCCGCAGTTTTTTACATGCGCGAGCTTTTCGAAAACATCGGCTTTTAACTCTTCAAGTTCGTTTTTACCGCTTAAAGCGTCTATTTTATTTATAATGGTAACGACGGGCCGGCCCGTTTTAAAAAGCTCGGCCGAACAATTTTTAACGGTATGGGTGATGCCTTCCGCGGCGTTGATAACATGGGCGAATATATCGGTCGAGCCTATGAAATCGATAGTCTTAGCCGATACCGCGGCTTCGATGTCGTCGAGACCGGGAGTATCGGCTAAAAAAGTATCTTTATAAACCGGCAGCAGCTCGATTTCTTTAGTCCAGCCCGCTATGGGCGAAATTTTGCTGCGGCACTCGTTAATATTAAGCAGCCTGAAAAACAGAGATGTTTTACCTGCATTAACCTTTCCTATAAGGGTTATTACGAGTTTGTCAGTTTTATTAATATTATCTTCCTCTATTTATTAAATAACTAATTAACTAACTGAATAATTAGTTAATTAGTTAGTCGATTTGTCAATTATCAGTTTATTTATTTATCCTTATGAATTTAATATTGGAGCCCTGGCCGTCCGGCTTGAAAGATTTAATATCGTCATCGGACGGATAAATGTATATGCTGCCGCCAGCCCCTAATTTAACGCTTTCAACGCTTGTTGGCGCATAAGCCGCGCCGCTGAAATTGAAAATACTGTTTTCGGCGCCGTAGCCGTAAATGCCGCTGGATGCGTTCACTAAATTGGCTATGCGGTATCCGGTTGCGATGGATGCGAAATCCGTAAATGCAGTATTCTGGTTTTTCATGACATCTTCGATGGCTCTGTAATCGCCGTAAGTGTGCGCTATAAGCAGTTTGAACATTTCTTCCCTGTCGCGCGCGTGGTTTTTGCAATATTGCATGAATGTATAAGATAAAGCGTAACTTTCGTCGTCCTGATTCCAGACACAAAGCGATGCGCCGTTTCTGATTTTATTACTTGAATCGGCTTTAATGGTATCGATTCTTCCGGTTCCGGGCGTTTTGCCGATAAGCTGCTCGGCAGATTCGGCCATGCCCTCGTCCATCCAGGAATCCATTCCGGGTATTTTTTTGATCATAACGCGCTGGCCGTAATTTATAAGATGCTGGAATTCGTGGGCAAGCGTTCTTATAAGATCCTCATCGAGAGGGTTTGCCGTAGCGGTGGAGCCCTGTTCAATTCCCCATTTAATATTCATATAGAAAACTTCCATTTCATTACAACCATTACCCAGAGTTAAATCATTGGGTGAAAAATAACCGAGCGTGTAGGTTTCACTTGCTCCCATGTCATAGTATAAGATGACTACTTTACCGTTCGAGTCGATATCGGTAGGGCTGCCAAAAGCTTCTTCCATGGCTGTATAGATTTCATTATCGAATTTCTGGCCGATAAGGTTCCAATCGTAGGCTGATGCGCTCACTTCGTCATCTAAAAATATGAGGCATTTCGACGCGGCGTTGCCGTAAACTTTAGTAGTCAGAAGGTCTTTAGTTTGAGTGTCGCTTATGACGATTTTGAAAGTGTATTTGGTGCTGTTTTCGGTGATGATAGGGCGCGTTCTTACGGCCGCCTGCATTAAAGGCGCGCGGTTGGCGAAAAATCTGTCTTTAGCGCCTGATTTTTTCGAATTGAAATTCATAATCATTCTGGCCGGGTTATTTACTGATTGAGGAAGAATGCCTACCGCCTGAGTTTCGGTGCCCGCCGATGAGCCGCTCGCGTTAAGGGCTATAATAGCCTTATGCGCGAAACTGGTTATGCTGATATCGGTTACGCCTTCGGTAATATCGGGTTGCGGCTCGCCGCCGCCGAATAAAATGGATGCGCCGTCATAATTAAGAGTAGTGTCCTGCGTTAAATTGATAAAATATGATTTTCCCGCGGTTATTGCCGGATCTGCGCCGTCGAGTTTTTCGATAACGCCCGTCGAATTGCGCACTACCTGAATGAAGGTGCCCGCGTTGGGGCTCCAACTGTAAATGCCTTTTATAGCGGCAAATTTAGCCAATAATTGTGAACAGGTAATAGTTTCGGGAACTTTTGAAAAACCTGTAAGATTAAATCCCGTTTTTAAATTGATGTCGTTAATAGTCGAAAGCGCCGTGCCGGTTAAATCGAATGTGATATCGCTTTTTGCTTTGAATATATAGCCCTTTCCGGCAGCTATCGAGGTGAGCGAAGCGTCGCTAACGCTTAAAAAACTTCCAGCCGCCGCGCTGAATAGATATATATCTTCAAGTTCGGTCTGTTGAGCCATTAACTCGGTTATCGAAGATGAAGGAGTGAGAGTCAGGCTGACGAAATTAAACCCGGTTTTTAAACTGAATTGTTGACTACTCTGGGCGTAAGCCGGTTGGATCGATAAAGATACGAGAAAAATAAAAATCGAAGTTGTTATAAAATTTTTAATGGTGCGCGGCGATATCATGAATATATTCCTCCATATTTTTTTGGTATTTACACTTGTTTAATATACACTATTCGAATAAATAAGTCAATTGAATAAGTTTAAAAAATTATCAGTACAAAACATAAAAAAAATCTTATTTTTAAGGCCGGAATAAAATGTAGAGCATAATTAAAATAACGGCCCAGAAAATGAAAAAATTGAGATATTTAACGTAAATAAATCGTTTATCCATATATAGCGCTTCTTCGAGCGAATATCTGCGGGCGGTAAGCCCGGGCGGCGGTTCTTCGCGTGAAGTCAGCATCTGTTCGCTCTTGAAAAAATAAGTTTCAAAAAAGTGGATATATTCGTGAAAAATAGTTTTAAGCACCTGGAATGAAAGCTGCTTTTCGGATGTGATTCCGAGAATGTTAAAAGAGCCTTCGAATAATACTATCGATTTTGATTCATAAACCGTTTTATATTCAGAAGCCGGGTTTTCTATAAAAGGCGCGTTGGGCGCGAATCCTGAAGACGAATACCTTTCGACGTGCGAAAAATGCCCTAAAACGATTGAATCGTTAGGCCCGAACTGCGCTTCTTTACATACCCTGACCGGGCAAAGCTTTTTGATATTAAGCGATTTCTTTAATAAATCGGGCGTTATTTCGATTTTTTCGTTTAAAATATCGAGGATGGCATTACGGTCGAGGTCGTATAACATCTTTCTGATAAAATGATAGCCGCGGCCTTTAAAATATAAATGGATATAACGCGGCAGAAGCTCTTTAAAAAAAAGCTCCGACTGCGTTTCGGTTATATCGTTGAAATCAGCCATAAATAGTCCTAATATGCTCCTTGTATTGAAAATTACCCAATTAAAAATTTTATCTTATTGATTTCGAATAGCCCCTCATTATATAACAACGGGAAAAATTTTTCAATATTTTCAACATTTTAATCTGTTTTAATTAATTTTAAGTTAAATTATCATAAATTTTTAACCAATTAGTTAAATTAGTTAAATTAGTTAAATTATACTTGACAATTAATCTATTTTTTTATACAATAAAATGTTTTAAAAATTTCTTGTCGATTAGAGGTTTTACTTGTCTATCCAGCTTTCGGTCCAGGAAATATGCGATTTTTTTATGCAGAGTTCGGATGTAGTTTATTTACATTCATCGGAAGGCATTATTACCTATACCAACGATAATATCGATAAAAGCGTCGGATTTTCGAAAGATGAAATCGTAGGAAAGCACTTCACCGAATTTATTCATCCGCACGATATAGCCAGAGCCGTCGATATATTCGAAAGATCCCGCAACAACGATCCTACGGAAAAATTCTGTCTCAGGCTGCGCCATAAAGACGGGCGCTTCCTTTATTTTGATTTCAAGGGACACGCTATATTTAAAGATGGAATTTTTATGGGCAGTATAGGCGTCGGACAGGATATAACCGCTAAAGTGATCAAAGAAGAAGCATTCGGGCAGTCTGAAGAAATATATAAAATCGTAGTCGATAATGCCCGCGATGTGATATACACCGTTTCTCCTGAAGGAATAGTCACCTCCGTTAATGATTTTATGAAAGCGGTTACTGGATTTACCGCCGAAGAGGTTATAGGCAGACAGTATCTTGATTTTGTTCATCCTGACGAAATAGAATACGGCATAAGGATACACGAATCTATTATGAGAGGTGAAAAACCTCCGATTTTTGAGATGCGTTTTTTGAAAAAATCGGGAGATTACCTGCAGGCTGAATTTTCAACAACTCCGCTTTTCTATAACGGCCGTTTTTTAGGAACGCTGGGCATCGGCCGCGATATATCCGAAAAGAAAAAAAATGAAGACAATCTTAAAAACGCGCTGATAAAAGAAAAACAGCTCAACGAACTTAAGCAGCATTTTATTTCAATGGTTTCGCACGAATTTAAAACCCCTCTTTTTCTTATCAGCGGAACGGCCGAACTCCTTGAAAAACAATGCAAAAATACGGCGGACAACAAGTCCCGCAAAGGCTTTAAAACCATTAAAGAAAACGTAATGCGAATTTCTAATACTCTTAGCGATATAACGCTTTTATGCGATGAAAAAAAGGATAATATTTTTAATCCGTCGTCTTTAGATATTATAAATTTATGCACCGAAATCATTAAAGACGTAACTTCAGAATTCTCATTCGATCATATCATAAACTTCAGTCATTGCGCTGAAATTTCCAGTCATTCAAAATATTGTTTAGACGCTGAAATAATGCGTCATATTCTTATTAATCTTCTCAATAACGCCGTTAAATATTCGACGGAGGCCAGGCAGCCAGTGGAACTGAGAGTGGAAAGCGTTGAAAAAGGGCTTTATTTTATAATATCGGATCATGGAATCGGAATTCCTGAAAACGAACTTAAAAAATTATTCCAGAATTTTATGCGCGCCTCGAATGTCGGTAAAATCCCCGGGACCGGTATAGGCCTGGCTATAGTAAAAAAATTCGTCGATATACACGGGGGCGAAATTTTTATCGAAAGCGTTTTGAATAAAGGGACGAAAGTATCGGTATTAATTCCTCGATAAATCAAATTTATCGATATCCGCTATTCCATGTACCGTTTTATATAATTAACGTTACGTCGATAATATATCAATTTTATGCCGTTAAACTTGAAAAAAACGTCAAAAAATGGTATAATATATTATCATGTTTTTAATTTGATTAAAAGGTGGTTTTGTATATGAATAAAAAACTGTCAATATTAGTTGTAACGTTCATATCCGTATTTAATTTTATTTATTTTAACGGCGATACGGTTTTTGCCGCAAATGACGCCATCATGTCGGCCGGCGCTTCTGCCGCCGAAAATTCAGCGCTTAACAGGGTCTATGCCGAAAAATTAAAGGCCTACGAACAATTCGTTCAGGCCGTTAACGATAATAAAGACGACATAACTATTCAAAAATTATCCGATGCTTATAAAGCCGCGCTCGAAAAATACAACACCCTTCTGTCTAAAAATAACACTGATAGCATTTTATATAATAACGATGCTAACGGCGGAGCCGGTCAGCCGTCCGCAATCGAAACTGCCGCCGCCGCTCCTGGTTTAGAAGGTATCAGCGGCGAGCTTAAAAATATTATAGACATAGTTCATACTTACAACGGACATTCGAGTGATACTTTTA
>DIVV01000045.1 GCA_002423385.1 bacterium UBP16_UBA6123 | reverse complement strand
GGGGGCACGGGGGAAAAGAGAGGGCCATTGGTCCTTTCTTTTCCCCCGTAGCGGTCTTATTCGTTCTTATTCGTTCTTATTTAGTCTTTAAGCGGTCTTAAAGCGATCTTTTTTCAATCTATGCGGACGGCTTAATGTTTTTTACCTGATTTAAGCTGATACATTATCGATTTCATACGATTTTCCGATTTAGCGCCCTGATTTACGCGCTGCAGTGCGCTTTGAAATTCGGACATAATATCGTCGTCGAGAAATTCTTCGGATTCGTATGTATGATTGACCGGATTAACTTTTTCGCGGACTTCTTTTTTTATTTCGCGGACGCTTTCCACGGTTTTCTTCGCCGGCGGAAGAAGTGCGTTCGCGCCTGATTTAGGCGCGTCTTCCTCGGCGTCTAAATCGATATCGATGCGCATAACCGCCACTGGTTTGACTGCGGCCGGCTTAGCGGCGGCTGGCGTGGTTCCTGCTTGTTTTTGAAGTCCTTCCAAAATCATAGAGGCTTTTTCATCGTTGGAGCTCCTTAAATAATCCGCTACCATAGCTCTAAATTCATCGTCAAGTCCGGCAAAAACCCTGCCGAAGAAAATTTCGATATCATCGAGGCTCAATAAAAATGAAGCGTTAATAACTCCGCTGATAAGGGCTCGATCGGTCGAAGCTGTAATATATTTTTCGAACTCGTTGATCAATAAATTATGATTCATGCTCAAAATATAGTGCGAAGCGAGAGTTTTCACTTTAGCGTCTTCGTCTGAGAGCATTTTAACTATTTTATCGAGCGCCCGTTCGCGGGCACTCATATTTAAAAGCGCGCCTATGGAGTTTGCGCGAACTCTGGCGTCTGGATGCAGTAAATATTTTTTAACGAATTCGATCTCGGTTTCTTTTGCTACCGCGCCTATTATTTTTATGTAGGTAGCTATTAAAAAACGATTCTCCTCGCCGCTGAGATTTTCTTTAAGTATTTCGACTATATTTTCGTTGGTGGTAGCCGAAACCTTTTCTATGGCAGATATTTTAGTTTTAACGTCGGCCATTATTATTTTTTTGAGCAAGTCTTCGAGTTCCGATTTTTTTGAAACTTTAGATAATATTTCGTCTATGCCTTCGTATTCGCTAACTAATTCATGAAACAAACCGCTCATTTCGAGCAATTCGCTGATATGCCCGGCAAGTTTAATTACAAAATCACGGTCGAGATCGTTAAAAGTTTTTTTCTGCTCGTCGCTGTCAAGATAAATCGCGCCGAGGCTTATCGACTTTTTAGACAACGGAACGCATATAACGGATTTAATAACCCCGCCTATAATGCTTCTGGATTTATCGGCAAACCGCGGGTCGAGCGCGGGGTCGTCTATAAAAATCGCGTGGTTTTTACCGATGGCGTAACGCGCGACCGACATCGAGGGGCTCGATTCGAGCATATCGTTTTTATTGATTTTTGAAACCAGAGGCGTAATAACTCCGCTTACAGGGTCTTTTATAATTATGAACCCTCGGTTTAATTCTAATATTTTCATAGCTATCGATAAAATTAAATAGCAGGATTTTTTATAATCAGAAACGTTTTCAGCCGCGGTTTTTATCTCATCGAGCGCGAATAAATAATTGGTATTATCCGCGGCCGGCTTATCCGCCGCGGCAGCCTCGAGCATCTGAGAAATGCCGTCGTACTTTAATTTAGACTCGATGCCATGAACCAGCGTCGAAGAGGTGTTATCAGAGACTCCCGAATTTATATAGCCTTTAATCATCAGCGCGAGTTCGGATGACATGGCTTTAACGGCTTCTTCCGCCGGTTTAATCTGAGTCTGGCCGCCCTCCATAGAAGAGGCGAGCATAGCCAGTTTATTTTTCACTTCGTTGACGCCTTTTAAAAAATCTTTTAAAGAAACGGGTTTAACGGCCCTGGAATGCTTGTGAAAAGCGGATGCTATATTATTTACGGCGCTGTCGATAACCGAAAATTCCTCATCGATAAACTCGAGAGTGCTTTCGCCTATTTTAATAAGATCTTTATGCATCAGAGCGAGCGGCGATTCGATTTTAGTGTTATTGACGAATACGCCGTTGGTCGAATTCATGTCTTCTAAAAACCACAGAGTCTCCTTTAAATATATTTTAGCGTGATTGCGCGAAACGGAATTGCTTTTAAGCGCTATGTCGCAATCGCCAAGACGCCCTATGATCAATTGTTTTTTATTTAAATCAACGCAGTAACTTTCGTTAAGATCGCCGATCATCAGTTTATTCATTAACACGCCTCCCGTATTTATTATTATCGTTAATCATAAAGTAAAATGAAAATAAAAGATATCATTAATAAAAGGCCTATGCCTACAACATATATATAAATTTTAATATGTTCGTCGTTTTTAATTTTATTTATTTTAGCCGCGATAGATTTATAAAACCCGTCCTTTTGCGAAAGCCTCTCGGGGGCTATATACTTTAAAAATTCGGCCGCCCTGGCTTCGCTGTCTTTAATCTGGCGGCATTGCTCGGCGCCGTCAAGGCAGACGGCTTTAAACTCGTCGTTTTTACCGCTTAAATCATAATATTTTTCAAATATTTTACAGTCGATAAGAGCGTTAAAAAAATCTATTTCTTCTTCGGACGCCTCGCCGTTATATATTTTAAAAGATAAATCGGCCATAAAAACCGGCGTAATATTCTTTTTTTTGAATATCATCTGAATATCGGGGCTGAGTATATATATTAATTCGAATAAACTTTCGTCATTAGATTCCTTCAGCCGGCAAATATCTTTTACAAGCGGCACGAGTCCGCGGTCGCCCGTATTTTTTAAAAACCACTGCTTTATGGATATAATTTCAAGCGCGGCGCGCTCCCAGTTGACGATTAAATCCTGCGTGAACTCCTTTAAGTCGAAACATTTGCGGCCATAAAACGAAAAAGGCTCATAAAAATCGCTTTTAATTACGTTATCGAGCCAGTCGCCTACCTGCTTTCTTCCCCAGCGCTTTTTATCGTCGCGGTTAAGAAGGCCCTTGACCAGAGGATAAAATTCGCTGCCGGCCGCTTCGAGGCCCGGCACTTCTTTAGTGGTTATATAATAAGTGATGGTTTTAGCGTCCATGTCGTCGAATGGATGTTTATTCAAAAGCATTTCAAGTATTATTATGCCGAACGACCAGTAATCCGACGACTGCGAAACCACTCCGCTAAGGGCTTCCGGCGCGGCGTAGGTTATGGTGCGGTCGAGGTTGGTCTGGTGGACCAGGCTCGCAGACACCGATGAAATGCCGAAATCGGTAAGCGCGATGGCTAAAGGATCGCTTGATTTAATGAGTATGTTAGACGGCTTGATATCGCGATGTATTATATTTTTTGAATGTATTTCAAAAAGGGCCTGATTCATTTCGCAGGCAAATTCCCTTATAAAATCGGAATCGATTAATCCCGGATTGTTTTTAATAAAGCTTTCGAGCGAACCATGAACGGCGAACTCCTGCAACTCATAAAAACGGCCCTCGCAGGTCGTGCCGTAATCAAAAAGCCGCACGACGCGTTCTGATTTTATAGCGGAAAGCATTTCGACGATCGCCTGTTTGGGCTCTATATTATGGCGGTAATATTTTAATATGTAATCGAGACCGTCGGCGGTATTTTTAACTATATAAAGGTCGGCTTCGCCTGAAACTACTTTAAGCATTTCAACGAATTTATAAGAAGCGTCCTTTAATTTTATAACGCCGGAAATAAACCCGCCGGGCTGCGAAGAGATATTACCGTCGCCGGCTGGTTTATCGAGTTTATATGTCTGCTGGGCTTCGTTATTTATCATACTCACTAAGTATATTAAAATTTTGTTAATATGTCAACTGCTAATCTGACGATAATCCATTAACCCGGCATCGCCAATGCAAACCGTCCGAACGAAGCGTGATTTAGTCGCCGGAATGGGCCGTGATAATAGATTTAAGCCAGTACGACTGATCCGGCGCAAGAGCGCTCATGGCTTTAACGTTAGATAAAACCAGTTGCCTGTCGAATCGTTCGATTATAACCGACGCCTCTTTTCTGACAAGCCACTTTTTATCGTTAAGAGCCTCTATCAAAGATACTATCAATTTATTTTTAGCCGATACGCTTCCTATCTTTTGCGCCATGGCTGAAACTATATTCAATATCTGAAGTTTCTCGTTTTTTTTAGACATCTTGAATAATTCGAAAATATCGCCTATATGTTTTTCGCTGTCGGGATTGATGATATTTTTAACGCAGATAAGTATCCAGTAGCGGTTATTCGAAATATTTTCCACCGCGTAGCGCTCGAATAAAAAACGCCAGACCGCCTGGCCGTGGCCCGACATTATGGAAGCCGCGAAATTTCTTACATACCACGATTCGTCGCTGAACCGCTGGTATATAAATTCAATAATCGAAGACTCGAAAGTATCGCCCAAAGAAATGAGCCCCAGTACGCGGTTTTCAGTAGAACCCGAAGTGACCATGCGCGTTATCATGCCGTAGTATTGCGGGTCCATAGACTTGACTAAAAACTTAAAAGCCTCGCAGCGCGTTCTGAAATCTGTCGAAAATGCGAAATCATGAACGAAGCGCGCGCATCTTTTTAAATTATTGCCTATGATTTGATGAACCTGCGTCCTTATCATATAGGATGAATCGTCGAAACAATCAACTATTAATTTAAACGAATCGTCCGAATCTATTTCGGAAAGCGCTAAAATTACATATAATTTCGTATTGGTCGGCGAAGAAAAAAGTATGCTGCCGAAGAAAGTGAGCGAACGCTCTTTAAGCTGATGCGCTATTATCTGTAATATCCAGTAAATAACATCGTCGTTGGTGAAATTGTAAAACTCCGCGATTAAATAATCCGCGATTTGAGAATCGGAGAAAGATTCGAGCAGCCGCGCCGACATCTGCCTTATTTTCCAGTTGCCGTCGCATAAAAAACCTATCAGTTCGCTTCTGAAACTTTCGCAGTATCCAAAATTAGCCAGCTCGTTCATGGCTATTTCACGGTATTTATCTTTGAAGCCTTTATCGTTGACTATAGCGGCGAGCGCCTCTCGCGCCTTCGGAGAATTAATAAGAGAACCTAAAGTTTTTATAGACCAGTATAAAATATTTTTAAATTCCGATTCGGGCCGGCTGGAACGGCTCAGATCTATTTTATCGGTAATGGCGAAAACGGCTTCTCGCGAAGATTCTTCCGAATCGCTTACCGCGGCGGCGAGGTCCAGATAAGTCTGCTTCCTGACGTTCCAGTTACCGTCACCGAATTTTTCAATAATTTCAAATATCGTGCTTTTATTTATTTCAAGCGGCATTTTTTATTCACTTCCTTAAAATAAATCTTATACAAAACCCTGCCCCGAGTTTAACGATATGTTCAAATTGGCCTTTATATGGCTTTTAAGCAGAGATAAAACCGCGCCCGTTTTATTCAACGAATAACCGGCGGCTATTATTTTATTAAGATCGGCTTCTTTATTAAGTTCGACTATAAGTTCCGCCGCGCCGCTTATATCAAAAGTATTCCTGCGCCCTATGGCGCAGCGCGAACATGTCAGTCCGCCCGCGTCCGCATCGTATATCAAAATTTCGCCCGGCCGTTTCGCGCAATGACAGCAATTATCGAAGTTAAGCGAAAAACCAGCGTAATCAAGGAAAAAAAGCTGGAATTTAATCAATACTTTATCTGAGGCGGCTTCGTCGTCGGCCGTCATTAAATCCATTATTATCAATGAATTTTTAAGCGCGTCATACACCTGGCTCATCTTATCGTCGAACTCGACCGCCCGCAAAACCAGCTCGCACATGGAATATGCCCTGAAAAAAGACGCGCCCATCTGCTTGATATGAAAAAGCGGTGATATTATCTTCGGCTGAGTAATCAAAGTAAACGACCGCGTGGCTTTGGGAGCGTAATTTAATATGCTGAGCGAATCGGTAAAGCCGCACAATTTAGCGCCCGGCTTGCACGCGCCTTTAGCAAGAAGATTTTTTTTGCCCATCTGCCTTGAAAAAACGGTTACCAGCCTGTCACTTTCGCCGTAAGGCGACGATTTTAAAATAACGCACTCATCGTAAAAAATAACGCATTCCCCTTTTAACGCACTGTCTTTAGTAATATTTGAACGGCGCTACTTTTTACGCTTGCCTCCGGCCGCGTGGTAGCCGAACATCTTCAAAAATCTCTCATCGCGGCGCCATTTTTCGGCGACCTTAACCTTTAAATCAAGATGGCAGTTTATTTCAAGAGCTTTTTCAATTACTTCACGCGAGCGCACGCCTATTTTTTTAATCGTAAGTCCTTTATTGCCTATTATTATGCCTTTTTGCGAATCACGCTCGACGTATATTATACACGAAATATAAAACGCGCCACTGGAGCGTTTTTCAAGTTCTTCACAATAAACGGCAACCGAATAAGGAACTTCTTCGTGAGTTATGTCAAAAACCGCCTCGCGTATTATTTCGGTCACGATAAAACGCGAGTTGGCGTCGGTTATTTCATCTTCAGGATATAAAGACGGGCCTTCCGGCAAATAACTAAAAACCGCGTCTATCAAGCGATCCGTATTTATGCGACTTAAAGCCGAAACGGGTATCGCGCGGTCGAAATACGTTGAAAGATTTACCAGCTCGATATTATCGCTGATTTTAAATTCGTGTTTTTTATCGGTCTTGGATATCACTAAAATTTTAGGCTGCGGCGCCCTTGTGACCATATCCATGAATTCCTTAGGTATTGAATTCGCGGGCGCGCTGATATCGGCGACGAATAAAATTACATCTGCCATAGCTATCGAATTTATCATCGAATTCAGCATATACTCTTCGAGTTTATCTTTCGGCTCGAAAAATCCGGGCGTATCGATAAAAACGATCTGGCCTCGCCCGGCGCATGTGTAAATAGCGCGCATCGGCGTGCGCGTGCTCTGTTTTTTAGAAGTGGTTATAGCCACTTTCTGCTCGAGCAGTGAGTTGAGTAAAGTCGATTTTCCCGCGGATGACATTCCGAGCACCACCGCGAATCCCGAACGCTTAGCGCCATTATTCAGCAACGCTCTGCTCCTTTTCGCCCTGACGGGCTTTTTTAATAACTACTTTAATCTGTTTGATCCTGTGCTTATCTATCTTTTCAACTATGAAACGTGCGTTTTTAATTTTGACTTCGTCGCGCACCTGAGGAATACAGCCCGCAAGGCTGATTACAAGACCGCCGAGCGTTTTGACGTCTTCGAATTCGTCAAATTTAATATCGATATTAAGCTCGCTGGCGACATCTTCGATATCCATCATCGCGTTAATTAAATATACGTTTTCGTTTATCTTGACTATCTGAGGTTCTTCAACATCGTACTCGTCGCGTATTTCGCCGACTATTTCCTCGATAAGATCTTCGATGGTGCATAATCCCGCCGTCTGACCGTACTCGTCAACGACGATAGACATGTGTATCTTCGATTTTTGCATCTCACGGAGCATCACGCCTATTTTTTTAGTTTCCGGCGCAAATAATATAGGCCTTATAAAATCTTTAAGCGTTCTGCCGTCCAGATTCAGGGCCTGCACCAGATCGAGAACGTAAATAAAACCGAGTACGTTATCTATATCTTTATCGTAAACAGGCATTCTCGAAAACCCTTCTTTAATAGCGATTTCAAGTACTTCTTTGAGCGTGGCCGCCGAATTCACCGCTATTATATCGTTGCGGGGCGTCATAACGTCGTTTAAAAAAATTTTATTGAATGAAAATATCGTTTCGATCATCTGGCCTTCGGCTTTTTTAATAACGCCGTCGGACTCGCTCAATTTAATGAGATTATGTATTTCTTCTTTCGTCATCGTCGATTTTTTTAACGCGCCTGATTTAAAAACCTTTTTGATAAAACTTAATAAAAAAGTAAAATGCACCACCAGATAGTAAAACAGGTTGTAAAAAAAACGTATTACCCTGACGTATTTAAGAGAAAAAGTGTCGGCAGTAAGCCGGCCTATCTTTTTAGGAATAACCTCTCCAAAAAAAAGAAATAACGGCGGCAGTACTAAAGTAGCCACTATTACCGCATATTTTTCTCCCAGTATTTCGTTTAGAAGGAACGTAACGACGGCCGTGCCTAAAATAATGGCTATATTAACGCCTATGAGCATAGCCGAAACGACCATTTCATGGTCTTTTAAAAGGCCGTTCATTATTTTGGCGTTCTGAATACCGCCGCCGCCTTCGGCTAAAAGCTGAATACGAACTTTATTAACCGAAATAACCGCCACTTCCGCCGCCGCGAAAAAAGCGAGCATCAATAAAGAAATTATAGTCGTGATTATAATAAGCAGTATTCCCATTATCATATATTGCTTACACCTTCAATTCTTCTGCGGCGTCGGCCTGATCGTCACCGGGCGGTTTAGTTTCGGCCGTTTTTTTTATCAGCGCCTTTTTTATACGCTTGCCTTCGACCTGTATTATCTTAAATTTTAGATTTTCAAAGACGACTTCTTCACCGGCGTGGGGAACATGCCCCAGTAAATCGTATAGCAGCCCGCCGAGCGTGTCGAAAAGTTCTTCAGGAATATTAGAATCCATAAGCGAATTAAACTCGGATACCGTAATTTTAGGATCTACTTTAAACGTATTCATATCTATTTTTTCGAATAATTTTTCGTCTTCGTCATATTCGTCGAGTATCTCGCCGACAATTTCTTCGATAATATCTTCCATGGTAATTAATCCTTCGGTGCCGCCGTATTCGTCGACGACTATGGCTAACTGCACTTTCTTCTGCTGCAGCTCTTTTAAGAGCGAATCTATATTTTTTGTTTCCGGCACGAAATAAGCCTGCCTCAAAATAGGTTTTATCGATGTCGTCTTATTTACCTGCTGGTCTTTCATATAAGATAAAAGATCTTTGGCGTGTATTATTCCGATTATATTATCGAGGCTGTTTTCGTAAACCGGAAGCCGCGAATAGCCTGCGTCTTTAAAAACCCGGAACATATTTTCGATAGTGCAGTCCGAACGCACGCAGGTCATATCTATCCTCGGAGTCATAACCTCTTTGGTTATGGTGTCGCCGAATTCGAAAATACTGTGTATCATAAGTTTTTCATGCGGCTCGATAGTGCCTTCGCGCTCGCCTATATTGAGGGCCGATTTTAATTCCTGCTCGGTAGTCAGCGGCTGGGCCTCGATACCGAAATAAGGCATGACTAATTTATTTAAATACTTCACGATAGGTATCAATGGAATTATTTTAGTGAAAAATATCGTGAGCACGTAAATTGGATAAGCCGCCATTCGTGAAAACAGTTCGTTAAAAACAAGCGCTACGTTAATAGGCGTAACTTCGCATACCAGTATGAGGATATAAGTGGTAAGTATCGTACCGACGGTAACGCATAATTCATTGGATAATTTAAAATATATGGCGACTTCTATGGCTAAAATCGTCGTCATCGAAGATAAAAGCGTATTGATAAATAAATTGCTGAATATTATGGTTATAAGAAGTTTTTCAGGATCGTTTAAAAGAAAAGATATATAACGCGCCGAACGGAGCCCCGAATCCTCGAGCTTTTTGAGCGTGACACGGCTCAGGGAAAATATCGCGGCTTCGGAGCCGGAAAAAAATCCTGAAAGTCCGAATAAAACACCTATGAATAAAAATAAATTGATTATATCAGCCAGCTCAACCTGCAAACCGGAACTATCTCCTCTTCACTTTTATTAATGAACTGATATTCATCGGCCTGATTTGTGATTCTATAAATTTTTCGGCGTCTTTACACATTTTTGAACCTGCGTAACCGTCTGGAGTATGGTCGTAACCAATTAAATGCATAAAACCGTGTATCAAAAGATACGCCGTTTCATAACGCAACGACGATCCGCCTTTAATTACATTATTTTTCAAAATATAATCGGGACATAAAAATATATCGCCTAATAAAAGCGGCAGTTGCGGCTTAAAATTGCGCTTTTTTACATCGCCCGCCTCTTCGAGCGGAAACGAAAGAACGTCGGTAGCCTTATTTTTGCCGCGGTATTCGCCGTTAAGTTTTCTTACGACGGCCTCGGAAGAAAAATGAACGGCAATTTCATAATGATCGCAAACGCCGAAGTATGAAGAAAGTTTATTAACGATATCAACTACTAATTTATTCGAGTATGAATATTTTTTGTCGGCGCGGTTAATTATAACTTTGATAACAGCTCTCCTTTGGCGTCGGATTTGCAGCCCGCGTTTCCCGGCGCGTCAGCCACGGCTGAAAGCGTTTCGGCGGCTGGTGAGGCGGCAGATGCGATGGCGGGTTCGAGCTGCTTTTCCGGCGCGGCCGGAACTGGATCGTTCTTAATCGAAACCACCTGCTGCGCGGTTTCTTTCATCTCCTGAGCGGCCGCGTTCTGTTTAACTTTATGCGCTATTTTATCGCTGTCGGGATATTCGATGCGCGAATGATACATCCCGTTTATAATACGGATAAGCGTCAGTGAAATTTTTTCGAGATCTTTTAATGTGATGTCGCACTCGTCGAACTGCCCGTCATTGAATCTTTCATTCTTTATTTTTTTTACAAGCGATTCTACCGCCGAAGGCGACGGTTTGGTCAAAGTTCTAAAAGCCGCTTCCACGGCATCGGCCAGTAATATTATCGCGGCCTCACGGGTCTGCGGCTTGGGCCCCAGATAACGATATTCGCCTTCGAGAAGCTCTTCTTTCATTCCCTTATCGCCGGATTCGAGCGCCTTCGAATAAAAATAGGTAATAAGGTTGGTTCCGTGATGCTGTATTATTATATCGAGAATTTCCTTTGGCAACTGGTACTCGAGGCCTATTTCGTAACCGTCTTTTGTGTGCGACATTATGGACTTCGCCGAAAGGTTCGGCTTGATATTATCGTGTATGTTAGCGCCGCAGGTCTGGTTTTCGATGAAGAAACCCGGACGCTTCAATTTTCCGATATCGTGATAATAGGCGCCCACACGGCATAAAAGCGCATCGGCTTCGATGTCCTGCGCGGCGGCTTCGGCAAGATTGCCGACTATTATACAATGATGGTAGGTGCCGGGCGCCTCGAGCAATAACCGCCTTAAAAGCGGCTGATTGAGATCGGAAAGTTCGAGCAGGCGCATCGAGCTGGAAACCTTGAACAGGCTTTCCAGATAAGGCAGAAGCCCTATGGCGAAGATGGCTGAAATAAAGCCGTTAAAAAAACCCCAGATAACGTCGTTAATGACGCCGGACTGATAGTTTATATTCGCGGTGTTGTACTCTAATATAGCATAGGAAATTATTAGAAATACGTTGGTGAAACTGACCATTATGCCGGCCTTTGTTATATCGGCGCGGTGATTGACGTTTTTAACGTTTAAGACGGCTATCGTGCCGCTTAAAATATTAATTATCAAAAAATTGAGATTCGAATGCCCGAGGATTATATCCACGAGAATAACGGTGATTATATTCACTATAAAGGCCAGGCGAGGATCTATAAGTATGGCTATCAGTATGGCCGCGGCGGCGACGGGGACGATAAAAGGCGAAAAGAAGGGAGTTTCGTGCGCCGATAAAAGCGCGGCCGCCTGCCGCTCGGGCGCTATGAAATCGACGATACGCGCGATGGCGAGCACCGCGAGAACTATAATGGCCATCATCGTTAAAAGACTTTTCTGCTTGAATATATCTTCGTGGTTCTGTATGAGATAAATGACGACGACTATTATCGAAAAAAGCGCTATCAAAGCCGCGCTTATATATGAATACACCGCATAGCGGCCGGTTTCGGAAGTGCTGAACTTATTTAAAATATCGAGGTGCTCTTTTTGCACTATTTCGCCGCGGCGCACGATTATCTGGCCGGCCTTGATGTGACGCTCGACTGCTATGGCGTCTGAAAGAAGCTTATTTCTAAGTTTCTGCGTAGCCTGCTTATCGTAGATATAGTTCGGTTTAATATTCTGTTCGAAAATATCAAGAAGCATCTGCTGTATTTTTTCGTTAAAAGGACTCATTTTTATTTTTTTCGCCGCTTCGCTTGTAGCTTCGAGAATCCTGGCTGCCGGCACTTCCGCCGACATAATATTTTTAATTATACGGTCAAGAGTAGCTTTGGCTTTCTGCAAAGACTCGTCGGAAATAGTAAGCGCCGCCTTGAAGGCGTTAAAAGAAATTTTAACGTTTTCAATCTTTTTTTCGATCTGATCGTCATTAAGCGGTAACACTTGATTTTCCGCTCTGCTGCTTTTAATAAATTCGAATATGGTATCTATATTCTTGAGCATTTCCGCAAGAATGGTTTCGTCGAATTTATATTTTTCGGGAACGGATTTAATTACTTCTTCTTTGATGGCTTGAGTTTTCGCCTCGTCTATAAGCTTAATCCCATAGGGAGCGACTATATCGTATTTAGCGAATTCATCTATTTTAGGAAGATTTTTAGGCTCGTTCGATTTAGAAGCTAATAGAAAAACGAGCACGGCGAAAAAAAAGAGCCAGTAAACCACGTCGAAAAACTTGATACCCGAAGTGACCGGAGCGTCGGGAAGTTTCGTCTGGCCCCTGACTATTTCGGTGCGGCTCCTGTGCACGCTCGAAATCCTTCTGAATAAGGCTGATAATTTGCTGTAAAGGTTATCTGGCATAGCTTATTGTTTCACCATATCGTCAATATTATCGAGTATGAATTTTCCCATAAGGCCGTCACGGTAATCTTTTAATAACTTGCACGCCGTTCTGTGATAATCTATGCTTTGAGACTGAAGACAGAAATTGAAATGACGGGCCAATATCGCCAGGGCGTCGTCGGCGTTTTCGGCCTGCTCGACCGCCTTCGTAAAAAAAGGATGCTGCGCATTGGGTTTATTAAATTTATAAATTTTTTTAAGAAGCGTTATAAGGCGCGAAGATACGAGATAAGGATCGGTAACCTTATCGGATATAGCGTAAGTCATTGACAGCTTATCGGCGGTTTCCGGGTCGGAAAGATCGGGTTCGAGTATTCCGGGCATATCGAGCAGTTCATAGTTATTGCCGAATGCGATCCACTGCTGCCCCATAGTTATACCGGGACGCTTGCCTACCTTCGCCCGCGTGCGGCCGCAAAGCCTGTTAATGAGCGTGGATTTGCCCACGTTGGGAATTCCTATGACCACTATTCTCAGTATGGGATGAAGAATCGCGAAACCTTTGGTGCGTCTGGCTAAAATATCGGTTCTTAACCCGTCGAGCGCATCCATTAATTTTTTAATCGAACCCTTATCAGTAGCGAGGTTCGTCGATATAACGCGAGCGCCTTCAACGTCGGTAAGGGCATTCTGCCATTTTTTTAAGTTGTCCGCGGGCACCAGATCGCTTTTATTTAATATAACGATCTTGTTGTTGTCGTCGGATACTATTTTTATATTTTTATTCCTGCTGGCAAGCGGAATACGAGCGTCTATAACCTCGATGGTAACGTGCGCCTTCTTTATTTCCTTTTTAAAAACAGAAAAGGCCCGCGCCATATGACCGGGATACCAGCTTGTTTTAAGTGCGTCCATTTTATCTCTTTATTTTTCTTTCCAGCCGAATTAACCGCTTATACCGATACATTAAACTCTTAAAGTTAACCCGCTAAGTTTACCACATTAATAACTAATTGTCAAATATTGTTATCATAGCCCGCCGCCATAACCGTGCCGCGAAGTGCTATTATAGTGGATTTATTGCCGATAGTTACTATCCGTTTCAAGCATGGCCCTGAATAACAGGTCTTCGGTTATAAAGCCTATGTCGTGAATAGATTCATTTTTGGCCATTGCCTTCGCCGCTATAATGCGGGCGATCTCTTTTTTATCGCGCGATGCCGAAATTTTAGATAAAGCGAGAAGCTCGCTGAAACTAACGGGAAGCCCGAAAGATTTTAAGGCCGTTATTATTTTTTTAGTTTTTTCACCTTCGTCAGGCATTAGAAGAGCTCCGGCAGCGAGTCCGAAACTTATCGCTTCGCCGTGGTAAATATCTAAATAATTTTCTTTGTTAAAAAACGCCGTAATGCCGTTACTGATTGAATGCGCTATATTAGGATAAATTTTCATCCCGGCGATGCCCGATGAAAGCCCTGAAGCCACTATGTTGTAAGAAATCGCGTCGAAAACCTCGCGGCTGGCGACGCCGTTATTAACATCGGCTATCGCTTTAACGCCTATAGCCATAATTTCGTTGGTTAGATTATAGGCAATCGAAAGACCGAGCTCCGAATAAAAATCCTGCGCCTTGCCTGAATAAGACCATTTGCCCTCGATATATTTAGCGGCCGAATCGGCAAAACCGGCCGCTAATAAACGCGATCCGGCCCGCATAACCATGCGCGGCTCGATAACGCATAAATCAGGGTTTTTATTCAAATAGTCGTAATGAGAAAATACTCCGCCGCTATCATAAACAACCGCAAGCGCGGTGAAAGCCGCACAGGCGGCCGCGGAGGTCGGCACGCTTATAAGAGGCCTGCGGCAGTTGAACGCTACAATTTTGGCTATATCGATTATAGTGCCGCCGCCCGCGGCGATTATGCCGTCGCAGCCGCCGGATTTTTCGATGAGATCGTAAATACGCCCGGTTTCATCGTAATTGCAGCAGTCGGATTCCGTAAATATGATCCTGTCTTCTTTTATGTAATTGAGATTTTTAAAAAAAGGGGTTAATTTTTTGAATAATTCGCGGCCGCATATGAAAATAAAATCGTCGCCGATTTGCATCAAGCACTGTGCGGCCTCGTCGAGCGCGCCTTCTTTTTGTATAAGGCGGGCCGGAGATATATTAAGGTCTAAAAAACTCCCTAAATAACTGTCTAAATCATCGTCTATATTATCGCTCTGACTCATAAATAATTTCGCAATCTCCCTAAAAAGTTTTGAGAACCATCACGATTAATGGTTCTCAAAACTGAAAATAATCTTATCTTAATTTTTTCTTGTGGCGATTTGCTCTTCTTTTTTTCTTGCGTTTATGAACCGCTATTTTATGTCTTTTGCGTTTTTTTCCTGACGGCATGCTAACACCTCGCTCTCATAGAGTTTCGTATTACGAAATTTTAAAAAATCGTAAATTATTAAAACAAACTTTAAAATTATTTTACCACACATCATTAAAATTGTCAATTTATATTTTGCATTTATATTTTTACGATCAATTTTAAGGTTATTTTCTCGCTTATTTTTACCAATATTTTTTATCTAAAAATAGCGTTTTTTCATTTGACAAAGTCAACACGATTTTGTATAATTAATAAAATTTTCAAATAATGATATCCATTAAATGAAAATATAGCTCATTAAGGAACCATACTTATTTCACACTGGAGGTAGCAATGGGTCTTGCATCTTTTAGCGCTATTCTGGAGTTCGCTATCGCCGAAGAAAAAAAATCTTCGGAATTTTTATCTTCACTGCTGGCGAATTCAAGCGCCCCCGCCTCAGAAATTCTCAATAAAATCCAGGCCGATTCCGATAAAAACCGAAAAAATCTTCAAATGATCCTGCAGGAAAACGTTACAGAAATGGTAATGGAACCCTGCGATCCCATCGACGAAAATTCATACTCGATAGGCGAAACGCTTTCAGGTAAAAACGCGGCTCTTACGGCCATGCTTGAAAAACAGGCGTCGTTTTTTAAATGCGCTTCGGCTTCGATCAACCTCAAAGAAGTTAAAAGGGCCTTCGATAAAATGGCCGAAAGAAAATTATCGCTTCACGGCGAAATTAAAAAATAGAAAGGGGAGTTTATTCAATGGCGAGATTAGTTAAATGCGGGTTAATTCAATGCGGTCTGCCTTTACATGAAGGCGAAGGCAGCGTGGCCGAAATTAAAGACGCGATGATAAAAAAACATATTCCGATGATAGAAGACGCCGGCAAAAAAGGCGTTCAAATTCTTTGCTTCCAGGAAATATTTTCTACTCCGTATTTCTGCCCGTCGCAGGAAATCAAATGGTACGAAACCGCCGAAACCATTCCGGGCCCGACAACCGAAATGATGTGCGAATACGCCAAAAAGTACAACATGGTAATAGTGGTGCCCATGTACGAAAAAGTTATGACCGGCGTTTACTATAACACCGCCGTGGTAATCGACGCCGACGGCGAAATGCTCGGCTGCTACAGAAAAATACATATACCTCAGGTCGCCGGATTCTGGGAAAAATTTTACTTCAAGCCGGGCAACCTTAACTATCCCGTATTTAAAACCCGCTACGCCGACGTAGGCGTTTATATCTGCTACGACCGCCATTTCCCCGATGGCGCGCGCATATTGGGCCTCCATGGCGCCGAAATAGTTTTCAATCCTTCCGCTACCGTCGCCGGCCTCTCACAGTACCTGTGGAAACTCGAACAGCCCGCGCATGCCGTGGCTAACGGTTACTTCATGGGCTGCATCAACCGCGTGGGCGTCGAAAAACCCTGGAATATAGGTAAATTTTACGGCTCGAGCTACTTCGTCAATCCGCGCGGAGAAATAATAGCGCAGGCAGGCGAAGATAACGACGAAACCTTAATCAGCGACATCGACCTCGACCAGATACGCCAGGTGCGCGATCTGTGGCAGTTCTACCGCGACAGACGCCCGGAAACCTACGGCGATCTCGTCGAACTGCTTCCTTAATTCCGACGCGCCGCGTTTCCGTCTTTTATAAGGGGCAGAAACGCGCGCCAGTCAATATTATCTAATCGGGGAGGTATCATAATGTCACTTGTCATTAAAAATGGAACCATATTCACGGCATCCGATACGTTTAAAGCCGATATCCGCGCCGTAAACGGAATAATAACCGAAATCGCCGATAAAATTAACGCTGAACCGGGCGACGAAGTTATCGACGCGGCCGGCCTCGAAATATACCCCGGCGCCATCGACGTGCATACCCACCTGGATATGCCCTTCATGGGCACAGTAACCGCCGACGATTTCGCTTCAGGAACTACCGCCGCCGCCTGCGGCGGAACTACTTCATTGCTCGATTTCGCTATTCCCTCAAAAGGCCAGCCGCTTAAAGAAGCCGCCGCCATCTGGCATAAAAAGGCCGAAGGCCGCTCCGCCATCGATTACGGCTTTCATATAGCCATCGTCGAATATAACGAACGCGTCGCATCTGAAATACCGGCTTTGATCGAAGACGGCATTACAAGTTTTAAATGCTTCTTCGCCTATAAAGGCTCGCTTATGGTTAATGACGGCGAATTTATCGAAGCGCTTAACTTAGCCAAAAAACACGGCGCACTGGTTTCCATACACGCCGAAAACGGCGAAATGCTCTCCTACTTAGCTAATAAATTCGTATCCGAAGGTAAAACCGCCCCCGAATACCACGAAGCCTCACATCCTGCCATCGCCGAAGGTGAAGCCGTCCACCGCGGGGCGGTCCTGGCTAAAATGGCGGGCGTCCCCCTCTATATCGTTCACATGAGCTGCAAAGAAGCCCTCGACGAAATTAAAGCCGCGCTTTGCAGCCGGCAGTTAATATTCGCCGAAACATGCCCGCAATACCTCGTGCTGTCAAATAAACTTTATCACGCTAACGGCTTCGAAGCCGCTAAATGGGTTATGTCGCCGCCTCTGCGCGATGGCGAAAATAACGATATCATCTGGGACGCAATCCGCGACGGCTTCGTTAAAGTCATCGCGACCGACCATTGCTCGTTTAATTTTAAAGGACAAAAAGAAACCGGGCTTTCCAGCTTCGCTAAAATTCCCAACGGCGGCCCCGGAATCGGCGATCGCGTTAACCTGGTTTACTCATACGGAGTGGCTAAAAATAAAATATCAAAAAATAAATTCGCGGAAGTCGTCTCGGCCAATCCCGCTAAAATATTCGGCATGTACCCGCGCAAAGGTTCCGTAGCAATAGGCGCCGACGCCGATTTAACGATAATCGATCCTTTAAAAAAAGGGGAGATTTCAGTTAAAACAAGCCATCACAAAGTAGATTATAATTCATACGAAGGCTTCGCGCTCGAAGGTATGGCCGTTATGACCATATCACGCGGCCGGCTTATAGCTAAAGATAATAAATTCCTGGGCACGCTCGATCACGGTAAATATATCAAACGCAAAAAGTTCGATCCGGCGGAATGGTCGGCTTAACCCTCTAACTATAACAACATTAAAACACAAATGCAAAAAAACTTTGCACGGTCCTTAAATAAATAAACGGGAGTCAAGCAAATGTATGTATTCACAACTAAACTCAAAATCAATTCGTCAATAATCATTGTCGCGCTTTTGCCTTTTTTTATTTTTACCTGCTGCACCACGGTTTATGCACAAAATGCGACGCCTTCCGGCAGCCTTACGACTCAGTCCCAAAAAGACCCCGGCGCTAACGAAGCCCTTATGAAAGCAATTGCAGCCGGCGATCTGGAAGCCGTTAAAAAAAGCGTTGAAAAAGGCGCCGACGTTAACGCCGATTTCATTCAGGCCGGACTCGGAGTAATCGGCTCAAATAACTTTAAACCAGTTATGAAAGCCGCTTCTCTCGGCAAGGCCGAAATACTGAGCTATCTTATCGAAAAAGGCGCCGACGCCGGAAGTAAAGACAGCAAAGGGTATTCCGCCTGGGAATATGCGGCGGCCGGGTGCCACAAAGCGGTTCTCGAAATTTTAAAGGCAAAAAAAATAGAACCCGCCGAAAACAGTCAAAAAGCCATCGAAGAACTGCAGCTTATTAAGTGCAAATCCGAAATGGATAAAATACTCATCACTCTGGAAATGTACGATATGGATATCGGCGTTAAACCAACTACAACGGTAGGCGACCTGGTAAAAGGCAAATATCTTAAACAAGCCGGCCGCTGCCCGCTTTGTCCCGATACCGATTATACGATAATCATTAATGCAAACGGAAAACCCCGCTACGACGTTAAATGCCAAAAACACGGCAGCATGAACGAACTAGGCGGCTATAACAAGAAGTAATTTAATCTACCCAATGTCTAAAATCTACGCCAAATTAATAAAGGAGAGAGTTTTTACACCATGAAAAATAGCGACATAACCAATAAATATAAAGAATTTCTTTACCCTTCGGTAATTACTTACTACCAGGAACCGCTTCCGTTCGTATCGGGAAAAGGCAATTACCTCTTCGACGCCGAAGGAAACAAATACCTCGATTTCTTCGGCGGCATTTTAACCGTATCGCTCGGACACTGCAATGAAACCATTACCAATAAAACCATCGAACAGCTTAAAAAACTCCAGCACGTTTCAACGCTTTATCCTAACGGACCGGCCGGCGATCTCGCTGAAAAATTAGCTCAAATCACTCCGGGTAAAATAAAGAAAAGTTTCTTTACCAGCAGCGGCACGGAAGCCGACGAAACCGCTATATTAACCGCTCAACGCCATACCGGCGCTCAGGAAATAATAGCGCTGCGCCACTGCTACAGCGGCCGCTCGATACTGGCGATGAGCCTTACCGCGCACGCGCCCTGGCGTATTTCAAAAACGCTGGTGCCCGGAATACACCACGCCATGGCGCCTTATTGCTATCGCTGCCCGTTCCACCTCAAATATCCCTCATGCGATCTAGCCTGCGCGCGCGATCTCGAAGAACTGATCAGAACGCAGACATGCGGCACAGTGGCCGCTTTTATCGCTGAACCGATACTCGGCGTCGGCGGATTCATTACGCCGCCCAAGGAATATTTTAAAATCGCGGTCGAAATAGTCAGAAAATACGGCGGACTTTTCATATCCGACGAAGTGCAGACCGGCTGGGGCCGCACCGGCAATAAATGGTTCGGCATCGAGCAATACGGCGTAGAACCCGATATAATGACCTCGGCTAAAGGTATGGCTAACGGCCTTCCTATCGGCTGGACCGCGGCTACTCCAGAAGTCGCCGACAGCATAAAAGGCCTTACTATATGCACTTTCGGCGGCAATCCCGTATCTTCGGCAACCGCTCTCGCCGTCATCGAATATATCGAAGAGGAAAAACTTTTAAATAACGCCGCCGTCGTCGGAGATTATTTAAGGCAAAACCTTATGGCGCTTTATGAAAAATACCCGATAATAGGCGAAGTGCGCGGCATGGGACTCATGCAGGGCGTAGAGCTTGTAACCGATCGTGAATCAAAAACACCCAATAGCGAAGCGGTTCTTAAAATATTCGAAGAAACCAAAAAAGACCATCTGCTCATCGGTAAAGGCGGCCTCTATGGCAACGTTATCA
>DIVV01000044.1 GCA_002423385.1 bacterium UBP16_UBA6123 | reverse complement strand
TATAACGCTGGCTTCATACATCTGGATGCGCTTTATCTTTTCTTCGTTGGCGAATAATTTCGGAATTAAAACGACCGCCTTCAAACTTGCGCGCGCCGCATACATAGCGCATGAAATTCCAAGATTTCCGGCGCTGCAGCAGACAATGCCCGGCCGCCCTTTATATCGGGCGGCGGCAACGGCGTTTGAAACGCCCCTGTCTTTAAATGAATACGACGGATTGACGTTTTCCTGCTTGAAAAAAAGATCGATGTTACCGCCGAGCTCGCCGCCCAGAGACTTCGAACGGACGAGCGGCGTATTGCCCTCGTAGAGTCCATAATAAGGAAGCTGCTCTTTATGGCCTAAATATTTACGATAACGGGAAAATAGCGTGGGCATATCAGGCGCCCCTTAATGCAAAGGCGGAGCCACATGGACCGCCCCGCCGAAAATATCGGCGAAAGCCTCGCCCATAGCTTCCGAAAGCGTCGGATGCGCGAATATCATTTTTTCACAAAATTCCTTCGCGCTCAATCCGGATACCATGGCGGACTGTACGCAGCATATAAGCTCAGTGGCGGAAGGCCCCAGAATATTAGCGCCCGTTATTTTCTGCGTGGCGGAATCGGCAAAAATTTCTACCAATCCTTCATTTGCCTGCATACACATGGCGCGGCCGAGCATATTAAACATATATTTTCCTGAAACGGTTTCGATACCGGCTTTTTTAGCTTTATCGGCGCTCATGCCGCAGGAAGCGACCTCGGGAATCGTATAAACACAGGACGGCACTGCGGCGTCGAGCTTATGCATTTGCTCGCGCGACGCGCAGGAGGCATTGTAAGCGGCCGTTACGGCCTGATGCGAGGCCAGGTGGGCGAGCATTATATCGGAGGCGCAATCGCCTATGGCGAAGATATCGGAATTCGATGTCTGAAAATATTGGTCAACGACTATTTTCTTGCCGTCAGTTTTCACCGATGCTTTTTCAAGACCTATATCGCTTATATTTCTCGAACGGCCAACCGCCTGAAGCACCATATCGAAACTCGCCGGATCGTTTTCGCCTTCGAGTTTCACAATAACGCAGCCGGCCTGGCGGTCTTCTTTAATTTCAGATACTTTTTTACCGGTTTTAACGCTTATGCCGTATTTTTTAAAAATCGAGGCGAGGCGCCTGGCGATCGATGCGTCTTCCGACGGCAGAAGCTGAGGCATAAGTTCGACTATGCAAACGTTTACGCCTAAAAACGCGAAAAAATTAGCCATTTCGACGCCGATAACTCCGCCGCCTATTACGAGCAGTTTTTTGGGCAGTTTACTAAGATTAAGCGCCTGATCGGAGTTTATCATATAAGGTGAATTAGGCGGCATCAAAGGAAGATTGAGAGGTTTCGAACCGGTGGCGATAATGAGTTTTTTAAAAGTGAAATTTCCGGTTTCGCCGACGGAAATACTATGTTCTCCGGTTATCTTTCCAAATCCCTTTATATGAGTTATTTTATTGGCTTTTATAAGATGGGCGATTCCGTCGCGCAGTTTAGAAACTATATCGTCTTTGCGCTTCATTATTTTTTCGAGGCTAAACGATATTTTTTCGCACTCGACGCCGAACTCATGGGCTTTTTTCATTTCGTGATAAGCATGGGCCGAAGCTAAAAGCGCTTTTGTCGGAATGCAGCCGCGGTTAAGACATGTGCCGCCGAGATTATCGGCCTCGATAAGCGCGGTTTTCATGCCGGCGCGGGCCGCCTTGACTGCCGCCGTATATCCGCCCGGACCGCCGCCTAAAACTATAATATCAAAAACATTATCAGACATAAAAGTACTCCTTGAAAATTAAATATAATAACGCTTAACGCGTCCCGGAAATTATTCGGCCGTAACGTAAAACAGCCGCTGTTTTGTCTGCACTAAAGTACCATTTTCGACGCAAATTCTTTCGATAACCCCGTCGCATTCCGATTTGATTTCGTTCATCAACTTCATCGCTTCGACTATACAAACTACCTGGCCTTTTTTCACCTTCTGGCCGACTTCCGCGTATGCGGGCGAACTCGGTGACGGCGCGCGATAAAAAGTTCCGATAATAGGCGATTCTATAAATTTAAATTTGCTTTCATCTTCCGCCGGCTGCTCCGCTTTTTTACTTTCAATTTTTTCCGAGGCGCCCGGAGACCGCGGCGCAACGCTCGCGGCGGCCGGCCTGTTTATGAGCATATTCAACAGGCTTGCATCAAAACCGGCGTTATTATTAAAATCGTTTTTAACCGTTCTTTTTAAACTTACGCTGAAATCCGCTTCGCTGTATTCGAACTCATCGACTTTTTCGGTTTCGAGATATTTAATTAAATTAAACAATTCACCGGGATTCGAAATTTTCTTTTCCGCACCCGGAGAAGGATGGCCTGTAGTTTTATTCTTCTGCGGAGCTTTAGCGCTTTTTTTTACGGGCATTTTTTTCACCTGCATTCATTTATTTTTATAATTTTATCTTTAACTTTCATGCGCCATCGAGATATATCATTATTTATCATTTGCCTTACGCTTAGATAAGCCTTACGCTCGCGTTTTTTTTACGCGCGCTTAAATTCTTCGATATTTCAATGGGCATAACCAGTTTTATATTAATCGGAAACGTTGAAACCGGCGCCGCCTTCACGGCGTCCGGCTCGCTGCTCTTCCGGGCCTCGTTTTTGACTATAAACCTTCCGTAACCCTCGATCTCGACTATGGAATTTTCTCCAATAATACCGGCAGGAAACAGCGCGATTCCAAGCATCGCTCCGTTGTCGCCGAGCGCATCCTTCCAGCGGGCCTGCAAATCGTTTGCAAGCGTTACGTTGACGCTCATAAGCTCCGCCGCCGCGCCTGCGGCTTCACGCAAAGAGCCTGGCTGGCACAAAATAATACGATCCACCGGTTTTTCACAAATCACTTCGCCTAAAAGCTGTCTTGATTTTTGAATTGAATTCTGACATGTAAGTTTATAGTAATTTTTCTTCAAGCCTGCCAGGCCCGGCCTTAACTCAATAATATGGCCATCGGGAATATAGTTCGAAGAAATCATAAGCTGTTTATAATTGATAGTTTCTTCTTCAATAGTTATTTCTTCACTGACTTTTATCAGGCGTATTTCCATCGAATCAACCAGAAGTTCTGAAAGCGAGTTCAAAAGTATATCGCTTTTTGAAAGAGATACATTCTGGCTTCTTAAAAAAGAATCGACGTCGTTTTCGTAAGTTTTGACTACGTGCGTTTTCAGCCCATCATAAAACTCAACCACTTTAGGCTTGTCGAACTTATCATCGACTATAGCCGTTAAAAGTAACAGCACGATAAGTAAAAGACCTAATATAAGACGATTATCGGTAAAACGGTTTATTTTTACGTTGCCGCTCAATGGTTGTATCATAGGCTATATTTTATTATATTATTCGATAAAAGTCAATTATAATTTATAAGGGATATGGGATATGGATGCAGATGAACCCGTTTTATTTCAGACCGGGTTTCATTTCGGCTATCTGCGCCAGATATTGTCCGTACTGATTATTTTTAAGCTCCGCTGCGTACTCTAAAAGTTTCTGCCTGCCTATATATCCTCGATTATAGGCTATTTCTTCCAGACAGGCTATTTTAAGACCCTGACGGTGCTCGATGGTTTCGATGAATACGCTTGCCTCTAAAAGACTTTCGTGCGTGCCCGTATCCAGCCACGCCATGCCGCGCCCCATTAATTCGAGCTTGAGCGAGCCAGCCTTCAAGTAAGCGTTATTCACGTCGGTTATTTCGAGTTCGCCGCGAGCGGACGGTTTTATATTTTTAGCTATTTCAACGACTTTATTATCATAAAAATAGAGGCCAGTAACCGCATAATGCGATTTTGGATTTTTCGGCTTTTCTTCTATCGAAACTACGGTCATATTATCATTAAAATCCACCACACCGTAGCGCTCGGGATCTTTTACATAATAACCGAAAACCATGGCGCCTTCTTTGAGCGCGGCCGCTTTTTTAAGCATATCACTGAATGAAAATCCATAAAATATATTATCGCCCAATATCAGGCATACGCAATCGCCGCCTATAAACTTTTCGCCTATTATAAACGCCTCGGCGATTCCGTTCGGAGCGGCCTGCGCGGCGTATTGAATCGAAATGCCGAACCGGCTGCCATCTCCTAAAAGCTCTTCAAATTTAGCCAGATCGTTAGGCGTAGAAATTAAAAGAACTTCCCTGATACCCGAAAGCATAATCACTGAAAGCGGATAATAAATCATGGGCTTGTCATAAACCGGAAGCAATTGTTTTGAAATGGCCTTAGTTATCGGATGCAATCTTGTACCTGCACCCCCGGCTAAAATAATAGCTTTCATATTATTACAACCTTCCATCGACGGCTATAGTTAAAAAACCTTTAACGTCGTATATAACCGATTTTTTCTTTTTTAATGACTCGATATCCAGGGCGGCGAAGGCTTCATGCGCTACCGCCAGAACTATCGCGTCATATTTTTGATTTTTAATATCTTTAACTAATTTAACGCCATATTCGGCGCAAACCTCCGCCGCGTCGGCCCACGGATCAAATACGCCGACATCCGCTCCGAATTCGCGCATTTCGTTAATTATATCTATAACACGCGAGTTGCGTATATCCGGGCAGTTTTCTTTAAAAGTCATTCCCAGAACCAGGACTTTCGACTTATTGATCAATATCTCTTTTTTTATCATCAGCTTTATAATCTGGTTTGCCACATAGCCGCCCATATTATCGTTCAAACGCCGGCCGGCGAGTATTATTTCGGGTATATATCCGAGGCTTTGCGCTTTGTAAGTCAAATAATAAGGATCGACGCCTATGCAGTGCCCGCCGACAAGACCCGGCTTGAATGAAAGAAAATTCCACTTGGTAGCGGCGGCGGCAAGTACGTCGCCGGTATCTATATTCATTTTATTGAATATTTTTGAAAGCTCGTTGATAAAAGCTATGTTAATATCGCGTTGAGAATTTTCGATTACCTTCGCGGCCTCCGCCACTTTTATGGAAGGCGCAAGATGAGTGCCCGCGGTGATTATCGATTTGTAAAGAGCATCGACCTTAGCCGCCGCGGCGGGCGTGGAAGCGGAAGTGACCTTTTTTATATTCACGAGCGTATGTTTCTTATCGCCTGGATTTATCCGCTCCGGACTGTAACCGCAATAAAAATCACGGTTGAATTTAAGCCCTGAGTGTTTCTCGAGTACCGGCACGCAGTCTTCTTCAGTCGCGCCCGGATACACGGTAGATTCAAATATTACTATATCGCCTTTCGTCAAAAGCCGGCCGACGGTTTCGCAGGCACTTAAAAGCGGACCCAGATCGGGTATTTTATGCTCATTAACCGGCGTGGGAACGCTCACTATATAGTAATTGCAGCCTTTTAAATCGGCCGCTTTAGAAGTGAACCTTAAAAAAGCCGAGTTTTTAAGCTCGCCGCGCGCGACTTCCAGGGTTTTATCGACGCCTTTTTTAAGCTCGGCGACGCGGTTTTCGCTGATGTCAAAACCCGTCACTTCGTATAAACGTCCAAATTCAACGGCCAGCGGCAGGCCTACGTAACCCAGGCCTATAACGCCTATTTTAATTTTGCCGCTTTTAATCGCTGATTTTTTCATAACTTCACTCCGTAGAATTTAATATACCATTCAATGAATTTTTTAACGCCGTCTTTGATATCCGTAGCCGGCCGGTAATCCATATCTTCACAGAGCCCGTTCGTATCGGCCCAGGTAGCATAAACATCGCCAGGCTGCATTTCAAGCATGTTTTTGACGGCCTTTTTACCGAGGTTTTCTTCGATAGCCTCTATAAAATCGAGTAATTTTACCGGCCGGCCGTTTCCGATATTATATATTTTATAAGGCGCACGGCTGGATTGCGGGTTGGGCCGCATTCCGCTCCAATTTTCGTCTTTAGCCGCCGGCCTGTCTATCACGCGCGCCACGCCTTCGATAATATCGTCGATATATGTAAAGTCCCGCTTCATATCGCCGTAATTATATACATCGATGGGCTTATTTTCGATTATAGCGCGGCAAAAAAGAAAAAGCGCCATATCAGGCCTTCCATAAGGCCCGTAAACCGTAAAGAAGCGAAGGCCGGTAGTCGGCATGTTGAATAAATGACTGTAAGTGTGCGCCATTAATTCATTAGCTTTTTTGCTCGCCGCATAAAGCGATATCGGATGATCGACGTTGTCCGAAGTTGAAAAAGGCATCCGTTCGTTCAAACCGTAAACCGATGAACTCGAAGCGTAAACTAAATGACCGACGCCGTTATGCCGCGAGGCTTCAGCAATATTAACGAATCCTGATATATTTGAATCGACGTAGGCGCCGGGGTTGATAAGCGAATATCGCACGCCCGCCTGAGCGGCAAGATTACATACGGCGTCGAATTTTTCTTTTTTAAATAAAGCGCTCACGCCATCACGATCTTCAAGGTTTAATTTAATGAATTTATAATTTCGATAAACCGCGCTTTCCACTTCGCGCCCGTATTCTATACGATCTTTTTCTATACCCGTTTCTTTAAGGCGGGCGTATTTTAAATTAAGATCATAGTAATCGTTGATATTATCCAATCCGACGACTTCGTCGCCTCTGTCGGCGAGTTTTTTTACAAGATGAAATCCGATAAAACCAGCCGCGCCCGTAACTAAAATTTTCATTTCAACTCAATCCCGTCGCATTATTTTTTAACTTTTATTTTATTACTTTATAAACTTATAAATTATTTTCGCGTATCGAGAATAATTTTTCTTTTATAAATTTAGCCACGCCTTCCTCGTTGTTATTATGACTGGTGATAACCAGGGCCGCTTCAATTATGGCGCGTTCGGCATTTTTCATGGCGACGCCCACCCCTGCGTTTTTTATCATTTCGAAATCGTTGTGCCAGTCGCCGAAAGCTATTAAATTATCGGCTTTAACTCCGTTTAACTCGAGCACGCGCGCGATTCCGTTCCATTTATTAACGCCGGGGGCCTTAAGTACGAGGTGATGAATATCTTTAAAATCCAGGTAAGTATCTATAACGTCGAAACCGCTTTTAATTTCTTTTGAAAAATTATCCCATACGCAATTTATCTGGTCGCGCCCGCCGTAAACCAATGCTATATAAATAGAACGGCCCAGGACCGCTGCGCCGATTTTATCGTAATCTGTAACGCCCGGAACCGCTCCCCATATTCTGACGCTCGAAAATACGTCGTCGTCGCAGTTAAGACAAAAACCTTCATTATCGGATAGAAGCGCGAGCATAACGCCCGCCTCCCTGCACGCGCGAGTAATAACTTGCACTTCTTTTTCTGGTATGCAATAATTGTGAATAAGAACGGGATTTGAAGAATCGGTGTTATCGACTATATAGCCGCCCTCGAAGCATACGTAATAGCTTATAACGCTTCTGAGCCGCTCATATTTATAAACGCCGTTAAAAGAACGCCCCGTGCATATACAAAGCGTATATCCGGCGGCGCGTGCTTCGCAGAGAACATCGAATGTAAAATCGGGTATGTTTTTATCGTCGGGCAGTAAAGTACCGTCCATATCGATTGCGAGATATTTTATGTTTTTGAGCCTGTCGTTTAGTTGTGCGTGAAAACCTTCATTCATAATATGAAATTTTATCATATTTTAAACGAAGTGTCAAAACAAATCTTTATTTAGCCGAAGCCGTGAGCATCGCGCGGGCGATATCGTCGATGGACAAAGTTTCGTCAACCGCGCCTGCGTTAATGGCTTCTTTGGGCATTCCGAAAACCACGCAGGTTTTTTCATCCTGAGCGATGGTATGGGCGCCGTTTTTTTTCATTTCAAGAAGACCGGCCGCACCGTCGGAACCCATCCCGGTAAGTATTACGCCGACCGCGTTTTTACCCGCCGACCTCGCGACTGATTGAAATAGCACATCGACGCTCGGTTTCTGATGATGAACCGCGGGCCCTTCTTTAAGTTTGACGAAATAACGCGCGCCGCTTTTATGAAGCACCATATGCTTTCCGCCAGGCGCGAGAAGCGCCATACCCGGCACGAGATAATCGTCGTCTTTAGCTTCGCGCACTTCGATAGCGCATACCTCGTTAAGCCTTCTAGCGTAAAAATTGGTAAAACCTTCCGGCATGTGCTGAACGATAATAATAGCGGGAGAGCTCAACGGAAGAGCTTTTAAAACCGCTTCGGTAGCCTGCGTGCCGCCGGTAGAAGCCCCTATGGCTATAATTTTATGAGTGGTTTGAAGTTTAATATCGTTTTCCGAAATAGCCGTAAATTGAGGTTTAACCTCCCTTGCCGCCGCCGCGCCGGATTGTACGCCGCGCGCGAATACTTTAGCGCCGGCGGCGTTGCGAATGGCGCGCACGAGACTTCCGGCGACGTCCGGCAGCGAATACTGCGAGCCCGTTTTATTGACGATCTCGACGGCGCCGAGCATCATGGCTTTAATCGCGTTATCGCTGGTTTTCGGAGCGAGCGAACTTACTATAACTACCGGTATCGGAAAATGCGTCATTAATTTTTCTAAAAAAGTAAGACCGTCCATGCGCGGCATTTCGATATCGAGGGTGATCACGTCCGGCATTAATTTAACTATTTTTTCGCGCGCCACGTAAGCGTCGGGAGCCGTTCCTATAACGGAAATATCACTGAACTTAGAAAGTTCTTCGCTCAAAACTTTTCTGACTACCGCGGAATCATCTACTATCAATACTTTAATCAATTTTATTCCCCCGAATTTATAGTTTTATTTTTTTCCGGTTATCTTCAACGAGGACTTCGCCGTCTGAAATCGCCAGTTTCATAGTTCGCGATGCCGCGCCGCCTACGTCGTAAGCATGAAGCGATAAATTATAAGAACTTAAAAGATCGTTCAAGCAGTTAAAATTTTTATACCCGATCTTAAAAAAATGACCCGTTTTAAGCGCTGAACAGCCTGCCGCTTTTATTTGAAGGCGTTCCTTTTTAGCCCCGTATTTAAGGCATTCGTCGATGAGCAGAGGAAATCCGGTATCCACGAAAATAAAGGGATTTTCTTTCGAACGCGGCGGGTCTATTTTTGAATCAGGCATCATCGCATGCATCATGCCGCCGACCCTGGTTAAAGGATCGTAAACGGTAAGCCCGATGCAGCTTCCAAGCGCGTAAGTGACGATTATATCGCTGTCGGCGTTCGATATTTTCATATCCGCCATGCCTACGACTTTTAACATTTCAGATACACCCCCGGCTGAACATATTTAAACGAATGCGAAATAGACGATAAATTTTCAGAATGACCGATGAATAAATGTCCGCCGGTTTCGAGCAGGGCGTGATACTTGCCGACTAATTTTTCCTGAGTTTTTTTATCGAAATAAATCATAACGTTACGGCAGAATATAATTTTAAACGGCCCCTTCATAGGCCAATCTTCCATTAAATTAAGACGCGCGAAGCGCACGACGCTCCTTATGTCGGATTTAACTTTAAAATTATATAAAGTTCTGCCGTATTCGTCCCTGTCCGTGAAAGCGTCGAAATATTTGTTCAACAGCATCTTTGGAACGCCGTTCACGAGCTGCTTATCATAGACGCCTTCTTTGGCCTTCGTCAGAATGTTAGTGGATATATCCGTAGCCAATATTTTCACGTCGCGAAGCATAAGATTTCCGATTTCTTCAAAAAGCAGAACCGCCATCGAGTAAGGTTCTTCACCCGAAGAGCAGCCGGCGCTCCAGACGCGGATCTTTTCCGATTTAATTCTATATTCCGGCAGAATACGCTCCCTGATATAATCAAAATGGTGCATTTCCCGAAAAAAACTCGTTACATTGGTAGTTATTACGTCTATAAGCTGTAGCAGCTCGTAACCGCTCTCATCGCCGCTTAAATACTTAAGATAAGCGTCATAACTCTGAAGTTTGAGCTCGTTAAGCCTTTTGGCCAGGCGGGCCGTCACTAATTCTTTCTTTCCGCTGCCGAGGCTTATTCCACAAAGTGAATATACCAGACCGGATATTCTGTCGAATTCATAATCACTTAATTTAGCCGAAATATATTCCATTTTATTCCCGCCCTGAAGCCGGGATATTCATCCTGTTAAAACTCATGCAGCACATTAGTATCGTCTTCGAAGGGTATCACTTTTTTTGGGTCGGCCTCTATACTTTTTGAAGACGCCTGATAATTTTCATATTCGCCAAAATCTTTTTTCATGTGAGGCGCATGCGCGGCCGGCGGCGCTATAGGCTGAATTATCGGCCGCCTGTTATACCCGGGAGCCGAGTTATAATCGAAGCCTCCATTCATTACCCTCGTTTTAACGCTGCTGAGTTTAAACTGCAAGATCATATTTTTCATCTGATCGGCCTGATAGGTAAGCTCCTGTGAAGCGCTCGCCGATTCTTCGGAATAAGCGGCGTTCTGCTGCGTGACCTGATTCATCTGCGCGACCGCGGTGTTAATTTGATTAATGCCTTCGCTCTGCTGCTCTGAAGCGGCGGAAATTTCGGACATGAATTCATTTACTTTTTTTACCTGGCCGTTGATTTCATCGAGGTTTTTCATTACTTCCTCGTTTATACCAACGCCGTTATTAGCGTATTTAACCGATTCTTCTATCATACGCGCCGTATTTTTAGCGGCCTCCGCGCTTCTCATAGCCAGATTTCTCACTTCATCGGCGACGACCGCGAAGCCCTTGCCCGCATCACCCGCGCGCGCCGCTTCGACGGCCGCGTTCAAAGCGAGAAGATTGGTTTGAAAAGCTATTTCGTCAATGGTTTTTAATATCTTAGCCGTGTTATTCGACGAATCTTTGATCTGGTTTATAGCCACCGACATTTTTTTCATGCTGTCAACGCCGCGTTCGGTGCTGCTGCGGGCGCTCGTAGTAAGATTCTGACCTTCCTTGGCATTGGCGGCATTCTGTCTGGCCATCGAATTCATCTGATGAAGACTGCTCGATACTTCTTCCAGAGCGCTCGCCTGTTCGGAGGCGCCCTGCGCGAGAGACTGCGCGCCTTTACTGATCTGGCTCGACGAAGATGAAACGTTTTCAGCGTTCGCGCCTATATTTTTAAACATTTCCTCCAGATTTTCAATCAGCGAATTAATATTTTCCTTCATTTTATCGTATAAACCGCTATAGGTCTTTTTAACCCGTGCGGTAAGGTCTTTATCGGCCGCCGCCTGAAGCGCCGCGCCGCCGTCGGTTATAATAAGCGAAGTCAAAGTATCCAGACAGGTATTGATACTGCTTTTGATTTCGTTAAAATCGCCTTTATATTCTTCGGTAATTTTAGAAGGTATTTCACCATGGCTTATTTTAAGCAGATAATCCGAAGATACCTTTAAGGGATTGACTAAAGAATTTACTATATCGTTTATACCCGAAGCGAGTTTAGCCCAGCGGCCGCTGAATTGTGAGACGCTGGTGCGTTTATCGAGTTTGCCTTCAAATATAACCGCGATACATATAGTTTTTATTTCGCCGAGCATAGTATCTACCGTATTTATGAGACTGTTAAGATTCAGTTTGATATCGTTGAAATCGCCCTTGTACTCGGCTGTGATTTTCTCAGAAACTTCGCCTCTGCTTATTTTAGCCACATAATCGGCGGCAACGTTAAGCGGATTAACGATAGCATCGAGCGTGCTGTTTATTTCCACTATTATTTCCCTGTAAACGCCTTCGAATTTATCGGCATTACCGCGCACTTTCAGCTTGCCGTCGGTAGCCGCGTGCGTGAGCGCTTCGACTTCGACCGTTAAGTTATTCAAATTGCCTATGCAACTATTGAACGAATTTTTGATTAAATTGAAATCGCCTTTATATTCTTCAGTGATCACGGGCGGTATCGTGCCGCTGCCGATTTGGGTGATATAGCTCGCCGACATCTTCAGAGGGTTGGCGAAAGCGTTGATAAGATCGTTTATACCCGAGGCCAGCTTAGCCCAGCGGCCGGAAAAAAGCGATACGTTAGCGCGCTTATCTATGTGACCTTCGAAAATAGTAGCGATACAAACTACCTTGACTTCATTAAGCAGGTTATCGAGCGTCGTTATAAGTTTATTGAGGCTGTCTTTGAGCTCGCAGAAATCGCCTTTGCAATCATCTTCGATTTTGCCGGCGATTTCGCCTTTGCTGAGCTGCACTAAATATTCATTCATTTTACTAACGGGATTAATGACGGAATCCAGAGTTTGATTGATGCCGGATATGATTTCACGATAAGCGCCTTCATATTTATCGGCATTGCCTCTTTTTTTGAGATTGCCGTCCGCCGCCGCATGCGTAAGGTCGTTGACTTCTTTTATCATCGATTGAAGATTGCCTATGCAGAGATTGAACGAATTTTTGAGTATATTAAAATCGCCCTTGTATTCTTCCGTAATTTTAGCCGGAATATTGCCGCAGCTTATCGAGGTTATATAATCGGAGGATAGCGTGAGCGGTTTAACGAATGTGTTTACTATATCGTTTATGCCCGTCGCCAAACGCGCCCAGCGACCGCTAAACAGAGATACGTTAGCGCGCTTATCGAGTTTGCCTTCGAAAATAGTGGCGATACAAACTACCTTAACTTCATTTAAAAGATTATCTATCGTGTTAAGAAGCGAGTTGGTGTTATTTTTAAGCGAGGTCATGGCGCCTCTGGTCTCTACGTTAATTCGTTCGCTTGTAATATCGCCCTTGCTGACTTTATCGATAACGCCGTTCATAACACTGAGCGGTTCATTGACTTTTTTGCATGATTCGATTATTTTTTCGAGCGCCACGCGGTAATTTCCGTCATACTGGCTTAAATTAACATTAAAGGTACAATCGCCGTTAATCAGGCTGTCCATAACCGTTCCGATATCTTTTTTAAAACTATCACAATTATTAATCATTTGATTTAAGTTTTCAATTATCAAATAAAAATAATCGGTCCTGTCGGCTCCAACAATTTTAACGGTTTCGCCTTTCGAAATTTTTTCTACGGCGGAATTGAGTTTAACGGCCGAAGCCATGATTTTTTCCACGGCAAGAAGCGCCGCGGCGAGACCGACTATAGCGCCGCCTGCTACCGCCAGCAATACGGGCGTTTTAAGAGCGCCTGTAATATAAAGCGCGCCTATGGTTATTAACATCGGAAAAAAAACAATAAATGCACCCGTAAGCATTAACCTGCGTTTCAGTGACTCCATTACGACCTCCATAATTTTGTTGACTATAAATTAATAATTTATCAATGAATTGTTTGTTAGTTTAATCGTTAATATAGCTTAAGCGGCGCTCTGGACTATTTTCGCTATACCGTCATATTCCTGGGCGGTAATAACTTTATCTATGTCTAACAGCAATTTAACTTTACTCGCGAATTTTCCTATTCCAAGTATATATTCGGTGTTGACGAAAGTGCCGAATGACGGCGCTTCATCGATATCATTAGTAGGAATATCGGAAACTTCGCATACTCTATCGACTATCAGGCCCATTATAAGATTTCTGGTTTTGACTACGACTATACAAGTTTGTTCGGTATTTTCAATCTGAGGCATTCCGAATTTAGACCTTAGATAAATTATAGGAATTATATGGCCGCGCAAATTGATAACCCCTTTAATAAAATCGGGAGTGCGCGGCACGGGCGTGATTTCCATTATACCGATTATTTCCTGAACTTTAAGTATCTGAATTCCATATTCTTCACTGCCCAGATAGAAAGTAAGAAACTTGCCGCCTTCGATTTTTTTCACGGCCGCGGCGATGGAACCGAATCCGGAATTTCTGTTGACTTCTTCGCTCATCTTTGATTTCATCCTTCCCAGTGTACAAAATTACTTTATTTATTTATTTTTATTTTTATTTTTCACGCGATCTGCTTGATCTGAACGTTGGCCATCTGGCGGGCAATGCTGACTATCTCTTTAGTGTCTATTATAAGGCCCACCTTGCCGTCGCCGAGTATCGCGCCGCCGGAAATGCCTTCGATTTTACCGAGCGCGTTACCGAGCGGTTTAGCCACTATCTGCTGCTGGCCGAGAAGTTCGTCTACCAGTACCGCGCAGTGCTTATTATCGCCGTCGTCGATAACTACGAATAAAGAATCCCATGGATTTTCAATCGCATTGGATATGTTGAAAATTTTATGAAGCCTGAAAACCGGTATCATCTTCTGGTGAAGCATTACCATTTCGCCGCGGCCGGCCATTGTAAATATATCTTCGATTTTAGGCCTGAAAGTAAGATAAATATTGGCGGTAGGTATTATATAACGCTGCGATCCCACCTTTATAAGCATACCATCGGTAACGGCGAGAGTTAGCGGCACTTTGATCGAAAAGCAACAGCCGTTACCGGGCATCGAGGTTATATCGATACGCCCGCGCAAGGATTCTATGGATGTTTTAACCACGTCCATACCGACGCCGCGGCCGGATATATCGGTAATCTGATCCGCCGTAGAAAATCCGGGAAGAAAGACGAGATTGAAAACTTCTGAATCGCTCATAGTTTCATCGGATTTAATCAGGCCCTTTTCAATAGCTTTTTTAACGATTTTGGGACGATCCAGCCCCTTGCCGTCGTCTTTTATTTCGATTACGACATTGCCGCCTGAATGAAACGCCGAAAGCACTACGCGGCCTTTTTCAGGCTTGCCCGCCTGCTTTCTTACTTCGGGCGGCTCGATACCGTGATCTACGGAGTTTCTTACCATGTGCATAAGCGCGTCGTTAATTATATCTACAAGATTACGGTCAACTTCCGTTTCTTTACCGGAAGTTATAAAATCTATTTCTTTGCCGTTTTTACCGGAAATATCGCGCACCACGCGGGCCATTTTTTGAAAAGTTGCGCGGAAGGGTATCATACGCATAGTCATGCTTAAATCCTGCAATTCGCGAATAATTTTACCTGACTGCATTACTTTTTTTGCCAGTATATGGTTGGCTCCGTTTACCATGGCCTCATCCTGCGCGACCATCGAATGTGAAATAACCAGCTCTCCGACCATATCGATAAGCTTATCGATTCGCGCAATTTTAACGCGGACCGTTGATTCTTCTTCATCGTTTGTAGAAACGGGCGTTTTTTTTGCTTCAGGCGCCTCCACGGCGGATTTAACTTGCGCGGCGGCGGCCGGAACATTTAACCGCGGAGCGGTTTCGGTTATTTTAACGGCCGGCGCGACCGCAAATGATTCAACCGGCGATTTTAAAGAAACGACGGCGGCTGGAGACGCCGTGGCAGCCGAAGAACCCGGCTTAACTTTCGACGCTGCCGCAAACTGCGGCACGATTCCTTTTTTTAATTCAGGGCTCATTAAAAGCCTTAACAGATCGTCGTAATTATCGGGCTTTTTATAATCGCCGATTTTAAGTGAAACGATAAGCGTTTTTAATATATCGACCGATCTGAGACAGATATCGGCGAAGCTTTTATTATATGGTATTTCTTTATCGCGTATTTTAACTAAAAGCGATTCGGCGTGATGTGCCAGCTCCGTAACTCCCGCGAGACCCAGAAACGACGAAGAGCCTTTTACTGTATGAAACGCCCTGAAAACCGTGTTTATGGAAGTTATATCTTCGAGATTGTTTTCTAAGTTTAAAAGCGCTTCTTCAGACGCCTGGATATGTTCGAGGCATTCATCGATAAAAGTCAAAAACATTTCACGATCGATACTATCGGGTTCGAATTCGAAGCTGACTTCGATTGCCGGCAGGGATTCGGCTATAACAACCTCCGCCGCGGGTTCAATGACGGTTTTTTCGATTTTTTCCGCGGCCGGTTTGACTGCTCTGGAAACAGCGGTCCTGACCGCCGGCGCGGCTGCTTTAGATTTTTGGCCGGAAATTCGGCTTTCAAGATGGGTTATGCAGGATTCAATCATCGCGCTTGCAACGCTGACTATTTGAAAGCAGTCATCTGCCGTGCTTGTAATAATTTCATCGAGCTGAAAACCAGCCGCTTCAATTACCGAAACGGCTACTTCGTCGGTGCAGACCTTCGCAACGCTGTTCAGAGAATTTTTAAGATTTATAAAAGTTTTAAGATCGTCGGTTTCAGCCTGCATCAAGGCATTAGATATATGTTCCAGGTCGCTTATTACTTTTTTAGCCAGGCCTTCGGCTGTAAGAGGAACCGCCGCGACTTCTTCGACGCTTGCCGGCGCCTCATGCGCTCCGCCTTTTTTAAAGGCCGTCATCAGCCTTCGATAATCGGGACTCTTAGAATCACTGCCATCCGCTTTAACTCCGGCCACAAGCATTTTTAACTCGTCGATCGCGCGAAAAGCCAGTTCGAGATTGCTTTTACTGAATTTAACTTTACCTTCGCGTATTTCACTCAAAAAATTCTCGGCCTCATGCGCAAATTCAGATATGTTTTTTAAATTTAAAAAATGCGCCGAACCTTTTATCGTATGGAATGAACGAAATACGTCGTTAAGCGAATCCAGGCGTGAAGGGTCTTCTTCGAGTTTTAAAAGCGATTCTTCAGCCGCCTGTATATGCTCGCCGCATTCGTCAATAAAAGTGAGCAATATTTCGCGCTCGGCACTTTTATCTCTCACCGTTTCAGTTTTAGCAGGTTCAGCCTGCGACGGCCCGTCCGCCGCGATTTCGAGAGCGTCGAAATGCTCGATAGCTTTGGCTAACGAGCTTTCAAGCAGCTCCACTAACACTTTAATTATTTCTGGATCGGTCTCAAACAATATCGAACTGGCCGAATTTAAAGAAACCGACAGCAGGTCGGTTTCGGAAGAAGACGAAGAAAGTTTGAGCGCATCGTCGATATTTAATTTAATCCGGGTAATAATAGTCGAAAAATCGGCTGACGAAATATCAGCCTGAATCAATAAAGAAAGCGAATCGTTTAAAAATTTTTTCGCCGTATCCGTTCTGCCATCAAGATTTATTTGATTATTTTCCATATTTTAATGCCGCCCACAATTAAAATCTTTATATTCCAACAATATCGACCGAATGCAATCGATCCGGCTCTATATAAAAACATTATACCGGTAAATATTTACAAATTTAACGAAACCGGATAGATTTTTTTAACAAACGGCACTCACTATCAAAATGTAGAACACCCGCAAGCAAAACCGCTTATTATTTATTTTTAACGACTGCTTGTTAATGACAGAATCATTTTAACAGAAAATAATCAATTTATCAATTATTTTTTATTTTATTTTATTCCACTCCACTCCACTCTATTTTTGTTCGTCCACTTTTTATATTTTTTTCAAAATCACTAAACCCTGTGCATATATCTGAAAGTATTTTCGTGAAGAACGATAGCTTTAACGCCCATTTCATTACCGGCGGTTTCGAGTTTTTCACGTAAAAATTTAAATTCTAAATTCGATTTTGCCACGTCGATAATCATTATCATCGAAAACAAATCGCCTATAAGCGTCTGCGATATATCGAGAATGCTCGCGTTCAATTCCGCCACTACCGTCGATATTTTCGACACTATGCCGACACGGTTGACGCCTATGACGCTGACTACTACCCTATCCTGACCGTCCATATCATTACCCCCGACTAAAATTTTATAAACCGGTGATCTTTACACGATTATTCTTCTTCGCCTATCTGCAGAAGCGACATAAACGCCTCCTGCGGGATTTCTACCGTGCCGACCATTTTCATCCGCTTTTTGCCTTCCTTCTGTTTTTCGAGAAGTTTTCTTTTACGGGAAATGTCGCCGCCATAGCATTTAGCGGTAACGTCCTTTCTGAGAGCGCCGATGGTCTCGCGCGATATTATTTTATTGCCGATAGCGCCCTGTATCGGAATAACAAAAAGCTGGCGCGGTATCGATTTTTTTAATTTTTCGCATAATATTTTAGAACGCTGATAAGCGAAATCTTTATGAGTTATAAAAGAAAGCGCGTCGATAGGCTCGTTATTAAGAAGGATATCGATTTTAACGACATCAGACTCCTTATATTCGCCAAGCTCGTAATCCAGCGATGCATAGCCTTTAGTTCTGGATTTGAGTTTATCATAAAAATCTATTACCATTTCAGCCAGCGGCATTTCATAGTGCAGCGTCACTCTTTTATCGTCGATGTAATCCATGCTTAAATAAGTGCCGCGGCGTTCGCGCATAAGGTCCATTATAGTGCCGACGTAATCTTTCGGCGTGAAAATACTAGCTTTAATAAACGGCTCGTAAGTTCTTTCAATTTCAGTCGGATCGGGCATTTTAGCCGGGTTGTCGAAAAAAAACTCCGCGCCCGCTTTAGTGATGACGCGATATTTAACGGAAGGCGCGGTAGTAATGACTTCCAACCCGTATTCCCTTTCGATTCTCTCCTGAAAAACGTCCATATGTAAAAGCCCCAGAAAGCCGCAACGGAAGCCGAATCCGAGCGCCACCGAATTTTCGGGTTCAAAAACTACCGAACAATCGTTAAGTTTATATTTATTAAGAGCTTCCCTGAGCACTTCGTATTTAGTATTATCTACCGGATATACTCCGCAAAAAACCATAGGTTTACTGTCTTTATAACCCGCTAAAGCCACCAGGGCGGGGTTTTCAGCCGAAGTGATGGTGTCGCCGATTCTTAAATCGCTTACGGTTTTTACGTTAGCCGCGACGTAACCGACATGGCCGCTCGAAAGTGAAGCCACTTCGGTCATTTTCGGCATCAGCATACCCGTTTCCATAACCTCGTGTTCTTTATTATTAGCCATGAATTTAATTCTCTGGCCTTTTTTGATCTCGCCGTCGAATACCCTTATATAGGCTATAACGCCTTTATACGAATCGTAAAAAGAATCGAAAACCAGCGCCCTCAGAGGAAGATGAGAATTATCCTTCGGCGCGGGCACGTGAGCGACGATGCTTTCGAGAACCTCGCCTATATTTTTTCCTTCTTTAGCTGATATTTTCGGCGGTTTAATGTGATCGATGCCGAGAACCTTGACTATTTCTTCTTCGACATGATCCGCCATAGCGGAGGGTAAATCGATTTTATTAATAACCGGAATTATTTCGAGGTTATTTTCAAGAGCCAGGTACATATTCGCGACCGTCTGGGCCTCGACTCCCTGAGTGGCGTCAACGACTAAAAGAGCTCCTTCGCATGCGGCCAGCGCGCGGCTCACTTCGTAAGTAAAATCGACGTGACCGGGCGTGTCTATCAGGTTCATAAGATAGGTTTCACCCGACAGGGCCTTATAATCGAAGCGTACCGCGGAGGCTTTTATGGTTATGCCGCGCTCGCGCTCAAGGTCCATCGAATCCAGAAGCTGATTGGACATATCGCGTTTCGCCACGGCGCCGGTAATTTCTAAAATTCTATCAGCGAGAGTCGATTTACCGTGATCGATATGCGCTATGATCGAAAAGTTTCTTATATGCGAAGTACCCATTAATAATTATCCTCATTTCAGCATAAATATAACAGAAAACAGCGCCGGCAATTTAATAACATTGCCGGGCCGGATACAATAAATTATGAATCAAAAAGCTATTTTTTAACGAATTTATTAACAGCCGTTTCTTCATCGGGCGATATGTCGAAAACCGAATTCAAACTGGTGATTTTAAACAATTCCATTAATTCTGGTCGGAGATTGGAAAGTTTTACGTCGCCTTTCGCCGCGCGAATCTGCTTTAAAACGTTAATCAAAAGCCCGAGTCCTGACGAGTTAATATAAGTCAGCTCGCCGAAGTTAAAAACTAAGTTTTTAACCGTGCCTTTCACTAATTTTTCAGTTTCACGCTTAACTATTTCTTCGGTATCATAGACAATTCGGCCTTTAAAGCTGACCACCTTCACATCGTTACAGTCTTTGGTGGTTATTTCCATTAAAAGTCCTCCCTTGCCGTTTTACTTTTTCCTAAATATTTAATCATTGTAATTTCATTTCCAGATTCATTAAATTTTATTTCATCCATAAAGTTATTGATTAAAAGAAGCCCGCGCCCGGCTTCCGCGTCAATTTCCTGATTTGCCTTATAATTTTTATGATCGAAACCGATCCCTTCGTCCCTGACTATTATTTCGAGTTTTTCCGAATTGATATAGTAGGATAGCGCGACTTTTTTCAGGGGATCGACCCGGTTTCCATGCACTATAGCATTTTTAAGAGCTTCATCTATGGAAAGATTCATGCCAAAGCCGAAAATATTCAAATCTTGAGGCATGGAAGTTTCGTCGTTTATATTTTGTGAATGAACTTCCTGCGCGATAGTGTTAATAGATGAAATAACCTTATTCGACACAAAATCTATAAAATCTTTTTTTGATGGAAACTCTATATAGAGCTGATTTTCAAACAATACCATTATAGCTCTCCAATCAAATTATATTAAAAAAACTCACACGTTTTTAAACGTCATAATCATCGAGATCAAAACAGCGAGAACGACTAAAAGCCCTATCACGAAATTTTGCTTCTTCTCTTCTTTCTTCTCGCGGCCGCCTTCCTGAAGATCTTTGATTTCCCTTATGGCCACTTCATTTAGTGAATTTAATTTAAGCACTTCCGCGTAATATTTTTTGGCGCCTTCGATATCTTTATCGAGCTGACATTTTTTTGCGGCTTTAAGGCTTAACTCTATTATCGCCGCAGTAATTTTAGCATCCTGCGGCCGTATTTTTAAAATATCGTTATATTCTTTTATCGCATCGGCGAGCATTGCCTTTTTTTCAAATAACGCCGCCCAGTTTAAATGCTTTATATATTCTTCCGGCTCCCACTTTGAAACCCTGTCGTTAAGAGCGTCCGCCACAAACACGTTGCCCGATACGTCCACGCATATTCCTTCGGGATTTCTAAAATTCTCATATTTTTTACCGAATTCGCCGAATGAAGTCAATAATTTCATATCTTTAGAAAACTTTTGCACCCTGTGATTTTTATAGCAAGTTACATAAATATTACCGATATTATCGCAGGCTACATAGCGCGGGTTCATAAATTGCCCCGGCAGTTGGCCTTCTTCGCCGTAATCGACGATCATTTTAGCCTCCTGCGTAAATACGGCCACTTTATTAATATCGCTGTAAACCACGTAAATATTGTTATTAGCGTCACAGGCCACGCCGCGCGGCTTAGCCAGCTTTCTGGTATCCAGGCCCATATATTTAAATTCGCCGATATATTCGCCCTTCGGGCTGAATTTTTGCACTCTGAAATTATCATAGTCCGCGACGTATATATTATTATTGCCGTCGCAGGCCACGCCGCGCGGATTTAAAAACTTGCCGCTCGCGCTGCCGTAATTACCGAAAGAACCGATATATTCGCCTTTTGTATTATATTTAAACACTTTAGCGACGTACTGATCGACGACGAAAATATTGTCGTTGGAATCGATAGCTATTCCGGCGGGGCCTTTCAACTTCATGTAAACTTTAGCTTTCGACTCGAAGTTCAATATAAACTTGCCTTCCTGATTGAACTTGCTCACTTTTTTATTACGCCAGTCGGTCACATAAATATTACCGACGGAATCGAGGGCGACTCCGCACGGATAATACAAACCGGCATCTTTAGTGCCGTAAACGCCAATGGTTTTCTGGCATCTGTACTCTTCGGCGCATACCGTATTTATTTCAAAAAACGCTAAAGCTGAAAAAACCGTAAATATTAAAATTATAGGTAAATGCGGCCATCCCGGTCTCATTTTACATCCTTGATAAAATTTCATTTATTCTACTATAAACACCCCTTAAAAGTCAACATTATATTTTACACATTATATTTTAAAAGCGCAAAATCGGTTTAAAAAAGCATATAAAAAACTTTAATTTAATCGATCATTCTTCAGCGGAATCGCCGATTCTAATTATCTTCGGAACCGACGCGTAAATATCGGTGGATATAACGCTGCGGTAATTCTGTTCGCCGTTGACGCTGACTATTTTGACCGTTTTTATTTCATAGCCGGGCAGTCCTGCATTTTCAACCTTTTCTTCGCCTTTTTTCATTGAATAATCTTTTAACTTCTTAACCGGCGGCTCGCTTATATTAACCTCCCCGGTTTCGATCTGGATCGTTTCGCCGGACTGCTTCCGACCGTATATCAACACGCGTAGCCTGTTGTTATCGGCCTGGCTTAAAATAATAAGCGGCTGCGAATTCTTGCTTAACATAAATTTAAGGTCTTTTGAGCCGAAAATAACCTGCGCGTCGCGGCCGGGCGGACAATACGCATAATTTTTGTCGTAATTGGCGTGATTGTATCTTTCAAGAATTTCAACGCGGGTAAACAATACAGCGTTATAAAGAGCGGAAGCGAACACGCCCGCGCCGCCTGAAACATCGGGGAAAAAACCGAGCCTGTTAGAATTAAAAATAACCGCGTCGCGCTCGTTTTTATATTTAACCGCACCCATGAACTTATTGAATGAAAAAACTTCGAGCGGTTTTAAAATAAGTCCGTCTATCATTCGCGCCGCATTTTCTACGTTATTTTTTATGCTCGGATTATCGCTTATATAATCCGCCTCAAAAGACGAGAGCAAATCGCTAGAATTAAGCTGGTTTAATTTATCTTCAAGCGTTACCGGCGGCTTTATCCGTTCGTATTCTATAGCCGCCACTGCAAAATTCGCTGAAGAAAGGCGCGATATTTCATTTTTTAACTGCCGGTATATTTCTTCGTGTGAAATACGAACGCCGGGCGAATCTCTTTCAATTTTTTTATATCCACTTTCAGATTCCACGATAGTGGCGCTTTTCGGGGCCTTATTCAATTTTTCGGCAATAATCGAAGATAAATTCTCCAGTTTTGTCCGATTGAAATAATAACGGCAGGTTAAATTCAACTTCATACGACCCGTTTTTAAACGGATTTTATATTTAACGCGCTGAAATAAATTGCCCTGATTGCCGACTTTTAAAGCCTGATCACAAATCAGGCCGGTATTTATTTTAAAATCGATGTCTTTAGCCGGCAAAATCATAAAATTATTTCCGGCGGCACTCAAATATATAGGACGGTGGCCAATTTTATCAGCTATGGCCGACACGACGCGATCTAAATTTTTATAATTAGTGCCGCCTAAATTTTCGTTAAGAAAAAAAACGTTATTCGGAACGCACGGATCGTCAAGAACTACCTTAACCTCGTATAAAAAAAAGCATAACGCTACTAAAGTGGCGAATATTATAGCGTAGGAAAGGTAAACGAATATTTTCTTCGCGGCGGTTTCACGTTCTTCGATTTCTTCGCCGGCTTCACCCGCGGTTTCGTAGCGCCTGATGCCGCCGCTTATCATATAGCCGCCGCCTTCGCACTCCGTATCGTCTTCGCCGTCGCCGCTCGGAATATCTTTTAAATCGTCTTCCCGCGCCCCGTCATTATAAAGTTCGTCGTTATCAAAGCCTTTATTATCAGCCTTTTTCATATCGACCTCACTCGCACTCGCCCTTAAGGGTTCTTGTCATAAGCGCCATCACCGATTCGGCCGGCTCCTTCTGCTCGTAAATTATGCAATATATTTCATTTATCACCGGAAATTCCAATTTTTCTTTCCGGCCAAAAAGATAAGCGGCGCGGGCAGTATGCACACCCTCGGCTATTCCGGTTATCGCGCCTTCCGCTTCGGCGCGGCTCATTCCGCGGGCTAATTTCTCGCCGAACGAACGGTTGCGTGAATATTTTGAAAAACTCGTAGCGAAAAGATCGCCCACGCCCGATAAACCGTAAAAAGTGTCGCGGCGCGCTCCGCGCAACTCGCCTATCATAACCATTTCACGAAGCGCCCTGGTCAGAAACGCCGATTTGGTGTTATCGCCGTAATTCAAACCGTCGCAAATTCCCGCGCCTATGGCCATTATATTCTTGAGCGAACCGCCGAATTCGAGCCCGGCGACATCATCGGAGGTATATACGCGAAAACGATTGTTGGATAAAAGCAACTGGACTTCGTCCCTTAATTTTTTTGACCTGGCCGCGGCCACTGTCGAAGACGGCAGGCCGGCCGCGATTTCACGGGCGAGATTTGGCCCCGAAACCACCGCTATTTTGTTTTTTATTTTTTCCAGCCCGGCAATAGATTCGAATTCCTGCTCTACAAGCTGCGATACGCTTAAAAAAGTTTTTTCTTCGATGCCCTTAACAACCGATATAAAATCATTTTTACCGCTCAGGTAAGGCGCCATTTTTTTTAATAACGGCCGAAGCGTATGAGACGGCGAAGCCAGCACGACAAAGCGTGAGCCGCTTAAAACGAATTCGAGATCGCCTGAAGCTGAAACGCTTTCTGCGACGGCTATTCCCGGTAAAAACTCCCGATTTTCACGAAATTTATTAATATCTTCACAGGTTTCTTTTTTATAGGCCCAGATTTTCACCTTAATGCCCTTACGAGCGATCATCGAGGCCAGCGTAGTTCCCCACGCACCCGCGCCTATTATCGAAACCGTTTGCGAAACACTCATTCTGACAACCACCAGCTTTATTTTTTCTTCATTTAATTTTTGAATTAATCTTAAGTTCGGTTCCCGCGATTAAATTTTTAATATTTTTACGGTGCATTATTATTACAAGAAGCCCTATCACCGCTGAAACCGAAGTTAAAAAAAGCGAGGCGCCTTCGATATAATAAACGGCGAAAGGAAGCGCGGCCGCAGCCGCAAGCGATCCCACCGAAGCCATTTTAGATATCGCGACTAACAAAAACCACATCAATATGCAAAGGCCGGTCGCTTTGGGCGCGAGCGCCAGAAAAACACCGGCGGTAGTCGCAACGCCCTTGCCGCCCTTAAACTTTAAAAACAACGGGAACATATGTCCTAAAACGGCCGCCAGCCCTATTATCAGAAGATACATTTCAAAACGGGCGCAGGGCGTCATTTTAACTTTAGCCAGATATAGAGGGGAAAAACCCTTGAAAATATCGAAGATCATCACTAAAACGCCTATTTTAGCGCCAAGCACGCGAAAGGCGTTCGAAGCGCCGATATTGCCAGATCCCTCTTTTCTTATATCGACATTTTTTAAAATTTTTCCAAATAAAAAAGCGGTGGGTATGGACCCGATCAAATAACTGACCGCTAAAAATATTATCAGCTCGTTTAAATTATCCATAATTAAATACTTTTATCTCCTGCGCCCGCTTCCTCTTTCGACGGCTTTATCGCGCGAAAGGCTCTTTTTAAAAACCAGACGGACGGGGTAACCCTCGAACTCGAAAGCGGCTCTGAATTTATTTATAATATAACGCTTGTAGGCCCGCGAAACGTAAGCCGGATCGTTTACGAATAAAATAAAAGTGGGCGGAGTGCGCGCTATTATAGTCGAATAATAAATTTTAAGCGGCTTGCCCTTATACGAGGCGGGCGGATGCAGCGAAACGATCTCGGTAAGATATGAATTCAAAACCGAGGTAGTGATAGCCGAATTGACTGCTTTCTCATATATTTCTATGGCTTTTTGAAGAGGGGCGAAAGAATTGGTGCCCTTCTGCGCGCTTATAAAAAATTTCGGCGCGTTAGCCGAATCGGGAAACTCTTTGTGGATATATTCGACGATATCGTTAGATAATTTATCCAGCTCGCTTTTTTTGACAAGATCGACTTTATTAATAGCTAAAACCACGCCTTTGCCGTTTTCGAAGGCAAGGTCCAGAAGATGCTTATCCTGAAAGGTTATACCCTTTGTAATGTCGATTAAAATAATGGCTACGTCGGCCTTTTCAAGGCTCGCAATCGAGCGCTTGACCGAATAGAATTCGATATTATCGTAAGAAGAAGTGTTTTTACGCACTCCGGCCGTATCGATCAAATTGATCTCGCGTCCTTCGAAAGTTATGAGGGTATCGACGGAATCACGCGTGGTGCCCGGTTCTTCGCATACAAGCGTCCGCTGATAACCCAGGATATTGTTTAAATAAGAAGACTTGCCCGAATTAGGCTGGCCGACAAGCGCTATATCTATGGCTTTTTTTATTAAAAGACCGCGGTGCTCGAGCTTTTGCTTTTCAATAATGGCGTCGGGATCGTCGTCGTTGATATCGGTTTTCGGATCGAACTCTTCGATTTCTTCATACTCGGCGTAATCATCGACTCCGGAAGTTTTTTTAGATTTAAGATTAGCTTTTGCAGCGGCGTCTCTATCTTTTGCGGAACGGCCGCGTTTTTTTTCATCGACTATAGGCTTTAACGCTCCGGTTTTTTTAGCGACGGGCTTAAAGCCAATTTCTTTAAAATAATTAGCGGCGTAGTCTAAAATATCGGCTACTCCGCTGCCGTGAATGGCCGAAACTAAAAACATATCTTTAAAACCGAACTTGCTGAATTCAAAATTTAATTTAACGGCCTTTGGATCATCGGCCTTATTAACTACCAGAGCTATTTTTTTGCCCGATTTTCTAAGCAGATTAACTATCTGATCGTCGAGCAGAGTAATTTGCGAAAACCCGTCAACTACGAAAAATATAAGATCGGCTTTTTCGATATAAACTTTTAAAAATTCTATAATACTGGTATTAAGTTTACTTTTAACGTTAATATCCATTCCGGCCGTATCTATAATTTCAAACTTCATCTCGTTCCATGCGACAATCTCTATGAGCGCATCGCGCGTAAGGTACGGAGTTTCGTGCGTGAGCGCGCGTCTTTTGCCTATAATCCTGTTAAAGAGCGTTGATTTTCCAACGTTTGGCCGGCCAATTATTACAGCTTTTGCTAACATTCTTTCACCCGTCAATCATTTTATTTTATCTATAATTTGTTTCGTTATAATTACATTTTTTTATTTTAATATGTATTCCAGAAGGCTTTTAAAGTTATTATCGATAATATCCACATTCGTGGAAAGTTCATTTCTGAGATAATCTGTAGTTACCTCGTCTAAGAATATATCGCCGTTAAGCATCACCGACGGAATAACTATGGTTTCTGGAATATCTTTAGGCTTTTTCATAAAATGCGCTATTATATCGCGGCCCGTAAGAAGGCCCGTTACATTAACGCCGCCGCCGAAAAAAGCGTTTTCGACCGCTTCGAGTTTTATTTCGAGGCCCGCGATACGCGAATTAAGATCGTGGACTATATTAGAAAGAGCCATGGCGCCAAGCTCGCCGGTTACCATCGCGAATTTTTTCGGATATTTAATCTTCGAAGGTATCTTGCTCAAATTAGAGTGGTACTCGTCGTAAAAATAGCGCGCTATGCCGATGCCGTTTTCGTACTGGGGATAATCGTCGTATTCGCTTCCCTCTGGAAGAGGCTCTCCGGCTTTATAGTAAAATTCGTCCGCAAGATAAATTAAATTTTTATCGAAACGGCGCCTGAATTTTTTTTGATAAGGCTTTATCATGGCGATTACCGCGCGCGCCTCTTTTTCGCTGAACTCGCGCAGAGCCGTAAGCCCTTCACGGTACTGAGTAAGGCCTACAGGCACGATGCCTATGCTTTCGAGCTGAGGGTAAAAATATGAAAGATCTTCTATGGTCTTGACTAATTCGTCGCCGTCGTTTATTTCGGGTATTAAAACTATTTGAGTATGAATCGATATTCCCGACGAAGTGAGTTCTTCGAGCTGCTTTAAAATATTTTCGGCTTTATGGCTTTTTAATATCTGCTTGCGCAATTTCGTGTTAGTGGTATGCACTGAAATATAAAGCGGCGAAAGATATAAAGATTTAATGCGCTCGAAATCTTGCTCGTTCATCCTGGTCATCGTTATGAAATTGCCGTATAAAAAAGAAAGCCTGTAGTCTTCATCTTTTAAATAAAGAGATTTTCTAAGATCTCCCGGCATCTGGTCCATAAAGCAAAATATACATGAATTGGCGCATCTTGTTATCGAATCAAAAACCGGACTTTCAAAAGCGACGCCGAGATCTTCATCGTAATCTTTTTCAATATCGAACTCTATAAGCTCGTTATGGCCCCTCTCTACTAAAACCTTTATATTAGAATCGCCGACGCAATAATTATAATCGATAAGATCGCTCAATATATGCGAATTAATCGATATTATCCTGTCTTTCGGCTTGATTCCGGCGCGGAAGGCGATAGAACCGCGTTCCACCTTATAAACCAGGGCGTTATACTTTTTAAGTTCACCTTCGTCCACATCGTAACTTTGCTCATCTGACATAACTATTCTCCGTTCCAGACTTTACCTGCTACGCTTTATTAAAACCGGCGGCCGGAAATTTAAAATTCCGGCGGCCGTATTAACGGTATAAAATCACCGGCAGCTTTGCGGCCCTGACTAAAAGCGTGGTAGTCGAGCCGAGAAGCATCTGATGAATGGCCGAATGACCGTAAGCGCCCATCATAATGGCGTCGCAGGCGGCTTCTTCAGCGGTTAATATTATCGTATTTACGACATCGCCGCTCTTTAAAAGCTGCACGGGTTTTATATTGTAAGTTTCCAGATAGGATACAGCCTCGTCTAATATGGCTTTTCCGTCAACATCGTCATCGGATACGGTTACAACCGAAAGGTCATATTTAGACTCTATCACTAACTGCGCTAACAATTGAAGCGCTTTATTCGCCGATTGAGTTCCGTCGTAGGCGAAAAGAACTTTTTCCAGCTTTTTATAGGTTTCATCGACGAGCATAACCGGCTTATTTGAAAGCCTGGTGGAAGCCTCAGCCACGGAGCCTAAAAAAGCGCTGCTGCCGAAGCTCGCGTTTTCACCGCGCTTGCCCATAATGACAAGATCGGCCGTCCTGGCGTTTTCGGCAATGGTATTTGAAATAATGCCGGGTATCAGTTTAGTTTCAAAAACCGCGCCGGCTTCTTCACAAATAGCGCTAAGTTTCTGCAGTATGAGATTTCCTTTTTCTTCGAGAGAGTTTTTTATTTCGTTGTGATACTCGAAATCGGTGACCGCTTCGGATAAAAAGGTAAGATCGCGCAGCAGAGGGCCTTCGACGATCTTGATATCTACTACATGCAAAAGCGTTATTTTACCGCCGTATATAGCGGCAAAGTCGAGCGCGTGACGAAGCTGTGAAACACCGTATTCGGAGCCGTCAACCGGCAGTAATATATTTTTAAACATAAGTCGCCTCCTGATTGATTTATTTTTTCAGGCCTTCGAAAACGCTTTCTAAAACTTCGCACACCATATCGATGTGGACTTTAGTAACTATAAGCGGCGGCGCGAATCTGACGCTGTTAGGGCCGCAGCCTAAAATTATAAGGCCTTTAGCGAAAGCCGCGTGAAGTATTCTGTCGCGAAGCTCCGCGTCGGGATTAAAATCTTTTTTGTTATCGACGATTTCGATGGCCAGCATGAGACCGAGGCCGCGGACGTCGCCTATAAATTCATATTTATTCTGCATGGCCTCGAGTTTCGATTTTAAATATGCGCCGGTAGCATTTACATTTTCGAGAATACCGTTTTCGAGAAGCTCGATGGTTTTATTAGCGGCGGCGCAGGCGACTGGATTGCCGCCGAAAGTGGAGGCGTGAGCGCCAGGTTTCCAGTTCATTACTTCGCGGCTGGCGCAGGTTATCGACAGCGGAAGGCCGGAGGCGATACCCTTTGCTATGGCCATTATATCGGGTTTAACGCCGAAATGCTCGATGGCGAACATTTTTCCGGTGCGGCCCATGCCGGACTGCACTTCATCGATAGCGAGCAATATTCCGTGTTCGCGAGTCAGATCGCGCATCGCCTTTACGAATTCAACCGGCGGAACTACGTATCCGCCTTCGCCCTGAACGGCTTCCATTATAACGCAGGATATATCTTCAGGCGATATTATCTTTGTCATAAGCGTTTTTTTAATAAAATCAAAACATTCGAGCTTGCAACCGGGATAATGCGCGCCATAAGGGCAGCGTTTGCAATAAGCGTAAGGCGCATGAACGACGCCGGGAACTAGCGGGTGAAAATGTTCGTGATGGCGTATTTTAGAGCCGTTAAGTGAAAGCGCGCCCATCGTACGGCCATGAAATGCGCCTATAAAGGCGAGCATGCGGGAACGGTGCGTGTGGCTGCGAGCGATTTTAATGACAGCTTCGATGGCTTCCGCGCCGGAATTGCCGAAAAACGACATTACGGGATTATCGCTGCTGGAATTTTCTATAGGCACTATTTTCGAGATTTTTTCAGCCAGCATGACTTGAGTTTCATAGTAAAAATCGGTGCCGGACATGTGTATTAATTCTTGAGACTGTTTGCGAATAACCTCGACAATTTCGGGGTGGCAATGGCCGGTCGAGCAAACGGCTATTCCGGCTGAAAAATCGAGAAATACGTTACCGTCGGGATCTTCGACAAATGCGCCTTCACCGCGTTTGGCTACCATGCCGTAATCTCTGGTATACGAGTGCGAAACGAACTTTTCATCGATGCCGATTATCTTCTTTGAAATCGGACCCGGAAGTTCGGTTTTTACAACAATTTTTTCATATTTCATCTTTGACACCCCTAATTGCTCTATGTAAGCATTATAAATAAAATTTAAATACTTGAATACAAAATTACTATTTTATTTTTTTGTCTTAAGTATATAAAAATATATATAATAAGTCAAGAAAAACTTATATTTGTAACCATACTTTCAACGCGGGAACGGGACGGGGGGGAAGAAAGGGTCGAAGACCCTCTCTTGCCCCCCATAGCCCCCCAATCTCTCCCGGAATATAAAAAGTCTATTATCATAGCCTTTTTATTTCAAGCGGCATTTCCTGCCGGCTTCGAAGTTTTTTAATAGCTCATAAACAAAGTCCTTGCTTTTCTCTTTCTTCTCTTTCTTCTCTTTCTGTCATGCCATAAACCTTTTTCACGTCTTTTGTTAGTTTTGCCTTCGCGCGCGGCGCGCGCGAAGGCGTTCTATTTACGCACTGCCGGAACTTAATATTGATGCTCACGATAAGGCATTAAAAAATAACAACTTTTATTATACAAAAGCATTATAAACCTTGTTAATGATAAACAAAATTAATTAGTCGCCATTTTAAAAGCCCTCGACAAAACTTAATTTTATCTTTTACGATATTAAATATTTTTGCGATAATTTTTAACGGTGCAATTATCAAAACCGATTTACATTAGTTTTTCCCGCGAGCCGCAAGGCATAGTTACGGTAGTGCCATTATCGCTGCGCATTTGCGTGCGCCGCACGCAAATGCAAACAAGCAAGCTGGCAGAAAAATGAGTAAAAGGCAAGAAAGCAATAAAGAAACAAAAAAGAAAGAGTAAAAGTAAAAAAGAGAAAGAAAAAGAAATTAAAGCCACGACAGAAAAAGCTATCGACAAACCAGCGATAAAGCGTCAGGTAATTTGCCGAAAGAGGGAGGGGTAAAGGGGAGGGAGAAAGGGTTGCTAACCCTTTCTCCCTCCCCTTCAAAAATTAAATATTAAGTTAAATTTAATTGGCTCAAGTCAGCTCGATTAAATTAAATCAAGTTAAATCAAAATAAATCAAATTAACCGGATTATTATCATATTAGAATTCCACTGTAACGAGCGTATCCAGGCGGTCGTTTTTAACTTCGGGTGTTTCTTTTTGTTTCTGGTAAACCATCTGTAATTTCGCGCCTTTTTTAATGAACCAGTTAAAACCGGCGGCGTTGATGGTGCGTTTGGTAACGGTATTGTCTTTATTAGGGGTAAATGCGTCGTGTTTATAGGTTAATTCAAGTTTAGGCATAACGAAATATCCGGCCTGAACGAACATACCTTTACCTTTGAGATTTCCGGCGCGGCCTGCGAGGCCGGTTTCCAAAATTTCATAAACGCCCTGAAGCGTCAATTTATCTTTTTTATAGCGCGCGTCAAAACCGGCGCGTTTTCTATCGAATGATTTTGCGGTAGTAGCGGCTCCGTCTGCGCCGTAAAAAGCTACCTGAGCGGCCGTGGATGCGGCTTTAAAGCGCTTGCCGTCGGAGGCGTAAAGGCCTAATTTGAGGGCCTTGTCGGCTTCAAGGTCCAGGCGCGCCATTATGGTTTTTGAATCGGTTGAATCGTTGCGGGTATTTATGCCTTCGCCGTTAACTGCCGCTATGGATAATCCCCAGTTGTCGCCAGGCTTGCGGTAATTGTAGGTTATACCTACGTCGCGCAGGTCGTTGCCTCTATTTTCGTGTTCGGTGTTTATTATGTGTTGTCCGTAATTTATCATATACAAATCACGCGGAGAAATTGTGGCTTCATAGTTACCCGGAACAACGAACTGTCCGAGCATTAAATTTTGTGATTTATCCAGGTTATATTGCACGAATAAATCGGTAAGCGTCATTTGAGAAGAGTCGGCGTTATTGCCGGTAATATTGAACTGCGAAAAAAAGCTGAGGTCTTCGTCTAATTTTCTTTTGAAAACGAATCTGGTCCTTGCCACGTTAAAGCTGTGGCTGTCCGCCGGCACGTCGCTGACCGTGTGCGACAACTGTGTGTAGCCGGAAATAACTACGGGCGACGGTGCAGCAGCAGGCGCCGGCGCTGTTGGAGGCGCGGGAGCTGTTTCCATTTTTTTTACTTCTAAGGGAGCGGCCTGGGCCAACTGGATTTTTTCTTCATGACTTGCTATAGTTTTAGCCGTGGTCGAAGATTTTTCTTTAACGGCCTGAAGGCATTCTTCGCTTTTAAATTCTGAATCTTGTGAATCTTTTACTTTTTTAATAGGTTTTACGGTTTGTTGAGTTTTTTCAACGGAGCATGGCTGATCGGCAGCGCACGCGCTTATATTGATTTCAGCGCTTTTTTTATTTACTTTAGCCCTGATTTCATCGAGGGTTTTTTGAACATCTATTTTATTCATGCGTTCGTTTTTTATTTCTTCCGCATGAATTCCGCCGCCGTTAAACATTAATGATGCGCTAATAACAACCGTTGCAATACTTTTAGCTACTCTTCTCAAAATATACCTCCGCGTCTTAACGAAATATTTACAAACTACGTTTCATATCGGCTAAAAATAAAAATAATATATATGGATTTCCATTTTATTTTATCTTATCGTTTAATTTAATTATCTGGATTTGTTGTTGTGATTATTAAAGCTATCGATGCCGTTATTTTATTTTTCAACGAACGCTTCCGAGTAAAAAACACTATTATTGAGCTATTATAAGCCTTTAATTTTGAATTGTATTTTTGTTTCTAATCTGTTATAATAAAAAACATGTCGACTCATACGGTTAAGATCGAAGATATAAATCACTTTAATTGCGTAATAAATAAATTAAAAAAAGGCTTTAAAACTACCTTTTTTTCATTTTTGGCCGCGGCATTTATCTTTGCCGTTTTATTTATTTATTTTACGCAAAGCGCCTATGCGCGTCAGGCTAAAAGCGTCAGTTCCTCATCGCAGGCCGTTCATTCGGTTTCTGATTACGGCGGCGGGCTTGATTTCGGCTATGGTTATAAAGATAAGACGGAGGCCAGAAAGCGGCCGTTCGCTAAATCGGGCGCCGCCAGATATAAATCTTCGTATGCAAGCGGTAACAATTCGCTGCACGCTCATCTGGCTTCGGCAATAATTTTATTCTGCACCTTTGTAATTATTTCAATCATGGGCATTGTTCACTATTTAAATATTAAATTATCAACTAAAAATAGACTCAATTCTTCTTTAACTACGGTTTCGGCATCTTCTTTTAATTTATCTCCAATTTCAGTTACCTCTTCTTTATTAGTCCCGGATGCTTCGTTTTCCTCAGTTTCCGCTTTATCTTCGCCGGCGGGCGCGAGCGGGCTTACGAGCGGCGCGAAACAGTCTGAAATCGGCACGCAGGATTTATATCGGTTATACGAGCGCGTTAAAGAAGTTTTTAAGTGTGTGCAGCGCTCATGGAGCGAAAGGGAATTATCGAGCGCCGAAAAATATATGAGCCGTCGATTTTTCTACAGGCAGCAGCGCCGCATAGAAGATATAACGGCAAAGGGCGAGCGCAATATAATTGCGAATGTTGAAATTATCGACGTTAAAATAATAGAGATTAAAAACGACGACGTTTCAGGTGCCGGGTATATGAAAGCGCTTATTAAATTTTCGATGATAGACTATACTGTAAACGAATCCGGCGGTTCTGTCGTTAAAGGCGATGAATACGTGCCGGTTGAATACGCTGAAGTGTGGAGTTTTGTTTGCGTGGATAACGGCTGGGTCGTCGATGAGCTTCTTTCGGCTTTATCATGATATATCCGGCGGTAAAAATTTGAGCGCGTGAAAATAATGCGCGAAAATAATGCTCGGTATTAATGATTGTAAAAAAAATTTAGCAGCGTAATAAATTCATTAAAGGTGATTTATGAGCAACAATAAAAATTTTATACATGACAGGCTTATCGCGGCGGCGATATCCGGCGATAAAGGTGGAGTTGAAAAAATCATATCCTCCGATCCGTCTTTAGTTAACTGGTCTGATAAAAGCGGCATTACCATTTTAATGATAGCCGCTATGGCGGGAACTTACGAAACCGTCGAATTTCTTATCAATGAAAACGCCGCGATAGATAAAGTCGATGAAAATAAAAACAGCGCGCTTATCTACGCCATTTCTTACGCCAACGCGGATAGCGCTTCGGCGCTTATAAAAAATGGCGCAAATGTTCATTTAAAAGATAACGCCGGGCTTGCCGCCGCCGAACTCGCCGAGTTATATTCTCAAAAAAAAATATCGGCGCTGCTTTCCGCCGGCCGCGGCGGCGTGGTAACCGTGAGAAAAAATAAAAAGTTGAAGCCGGATAATGATAACTACATTTATACTTCGCCGGAGCGTCAGAATAAAAATTTATTGGGCGCTTTATTTTCGCTGATTATGACCATAATAAAATACGGTTTTGTCATGATGCTGTTTTTGATAGCCATAGGCATTTATATATCGAAAAACGAAGAAACTTCAGAGTCTTCTTATACGGATGGCAAAGGAGTTAAAAAAGTTAAAAAAGTCGGAACGGTTTCCGGCGATTATATTTTTCAGCTTATTAAAGCCGGCGACCCGAAAAGCGCCATAGATTCGATAAATAGCGGCCGGTTCAAACTTAATTCCATCGATTCATCTTCGAAAACGGCTCTTATGCTTTCGGCTAAAAGCGGCTATGCCGATCTGGTAAAACTTTTATTGGAAAAAGGCGCCGATATGGAAATAATCGATCAGGCCGGAAATACCGCTCTATTTTATGCCATAGAAAGCCGTTTCACCGGAATCGTCAGGCTGCTGCTTGAAAATGGCGCTAATTACAGGCACGAGAATAACGAAAAAATGAAGCCGGCGACGTTTGCCGTAAAACACGGAAGCGTCGATATATTAAAATTATTAATCGAAAAAGGCGTCGATATTAACGCTAAAGATTGCTACGGCGACACCGCGCTGACCTGGGCCGCTTACATCGGCAGTTATGATTCGGCTAAACTTTTAATAGATTCCGGCGCCGATATTAACGTTGTAACGCTTCACGGCAATACGCCTTTATCGCTTTCCCGGCGGGAGGGACATTCGCGCATTACCGCTTTACTTATCGAAAAAAGCAAATAGGCCGAAAAAGGACGCGGCCGGGTTTTATCGATTTAAATGAAAAAATGATAAATAACAAAGTGAATAAGCGAATAAGTGAATAAGTCGATAAGTCGATAAGTCGATAAGTCGATAAATTATTAATTGATTATAAGATAGCCGTTCTGAACGGCATGTGAATGCAGCCTGAAATCGGGCGTGACGGCTACGGGCCGGCCGACGAGCTCGAACATCGGCAGGTCGGTGATGCTGTCTGAAAAAGCGTATGAATTATGCAGGTCGTAATCGTTTAAGTTTATTACTTGTTTAAGCCTGGTTATTTTTTCTTCGTGTTTGCAGTTTTCACCGATCAACTCGGCCTGAAGGGCATCGTTTTCGTCGAATTTAATATGCGTGGCGATCGTATGGGCCGCGTTGATCCGCCGCCCTATCAAATCGATGTAAAAAGCCGGTGACGCTGATATTACTATGATATCGTAAAGCCCGCTCGCGGCCATTTTTCTGACGGCTTCCGATACCGCGCGGTTGAGTTTTTTAGAAAAGAGTTTATCGATGAGCCGGTTTGCGCGTTTAACTAAAGCCGCGCGCTTTTCGCCGGAAAGTATCATCAGCGCGCTTTTTTTAAGAGTTACGTTCGTAACCGCTCCGAGTTTAAAAAGCGCGGCTAGAAATATCAGACGCGGCAGAAAAATCAACTTAAAGAAATTATCCGACAGATAATGCTTTATAAGAGCCACGAAAGTGTCGCAGCGAAATAAAGTATCGTCGATATCGAGTAAAATTAATCTCTTTTTTTTACTGGAATTCATAGTGAAAATTATAACATGAAAGCACTTATTCAGTCAAGATAAAATGGAAATCAAAATGAAAATCAAGATTGACATATATAGCTAAATATGTTAAGATTATTTGGGTATTCGAAGAATTATAATGAATTAAAAGAAATTTATTAAAAGGAGATATGCTATGCTGGAAGCGCATTTAGGGTCAATATACACATTTTCCTTCGTCCTGGGCCTTGGTTTTGCCGTTTTGTCGGCAGTTTTTTCAGCTTTTTCAGGCGATTCCGACGCTGATCACGGCGATTTAAGTTCGTCGCACGAATTAGTTCATGACTCAGGCGACGGGGTCGTCGATATTCATCATGCCGGTCATGACACTTCCCACGCTCAAGCTGACGCGGGCGATTCAAATCTTCCCGGTCCGGCCCTTTTTTCTCCTATGACGATATCGGTGTTCGCGACTTCTTTCGGCGGCTTTGGAATATGCTGGCAGAAGGTTTTCGGCAATTATTTCGCCGTGATGGGCATAGTAGCCGGCATTATTTTCGCCTGCATGATAGCCGTGCTTACTTTTTACGCTTTTGCGATGGTCTTTCGTGAAGTGCAGAGCTCTTCGAATGTGAAAGAAAGCGATATGATAGGCATTAACGGCGAACTGACCGTCGGTATAAATGATGAAAATCCTATCGGACAGGTCGTATTCGCAGCCAAAGGAAGGCGCCAGGTAGCGATGGCCAGATCTATCGACGGAAAAATGATCGAAAAAAACAGGAAAGTAAATATTATAAAAGCGGATAATAATTATCTTTATGTTCAGGAATAACAGGCATTAGCGCACGATTGATATACAATTCAAACGGAACTTATATGGGATAAATACGGATTTACACACGGGCATTAATAAAAACAAGTTATATTAAAAAGGAGATGGGGCAATCTATGGAAGTTTTAAATTCCATGTCAACAACGGCGGCTTATATGGCCGGTTTCGTCTTACTGGTAATATTCCTTTTCGCTTATATATGGGCGTCGAGGTATATTAAAGTCGGTCCTAACGAAGTTCTTATTATTTCGGGCCGCAAGCGCAAGGTGATTCATCCCGACGGCTCCCTGACCGTGGTGGGCTATAGAATCGTCCATGGCGGCGGCGCGTTCGTAATTCCGGTTATCGAACAGGCGCAGATAATGTCGATGGAATTAATCACGCTCGATATTAAAACCCCTCCGGTTATAACGCTGCACGGCGTTCCGGTATTAGTTGACGGCGTAGCCCAGATAAAAGTCAAATCAGACGAAATATCCATAGGCACCGCGGCGGAGCAATTCTTATCAAAAACCCAGATTGAAATTATGAAAATCGCTCACCAGACGCTCGAAGGTCATTTGCGCGCCATACTCGGCACGATGACCGTCGAAGATATCTATAAAAACCGCGACGAGTTCGCCATAAAGGTTCAGCAGGTTTCAGCTCCCGATCTTTCTAACATGGGTTTATGTATCGTATCCTTCACGCTGCGCGATATAACCGACGAAAATCAGTACCTCGAATCGCTCGGTAAAGCGCGTATCGCCGAAATTAAAAAAGACGCCTCGATAGGCGAAGCCAACGCTCAGATGACGGCCACTATAAAGGCTTCCGAAGCCGCGCGCGACGGCGAAATAGCTAAAATAGAAGCCAAGACCAGAATCGCCGAAAAAACCCGCGATTACGAAATGAATCAGGCTGAATATCAGGCGTCGGTAAATAAAAAGAAGGCGCAGACCGATCTTGCTTACGATCTCGAATATAATATTAAGCAGCAGGAAGTCAAGCGTGAAGAAATGAACGTGCAGATCGTCGAAAAAGAAAAATCGATTGAAATACAGGAAAAAGAAGTTAAAAGAAAACAGCAGGAATTCGAGGCAACGGTAATTAAAGCGGCCGAAGCGGAAAAGCAGAAAATAGAAATGCTCGCAGGCGCGGCTAAATTTAAAAGCCTGACCGAAGTCGAAGTCGAAAAAGCCAAAGGTATGGCCGAGGCTGAAGTCGAAAAAGCTAAAGGCGCCACAGCGATCGAAATCGAAAAGAACCGCGGGTTAACCGAAGCGGAAATCATAAAGGCGAAAGGCCAGTCCGAAGCCGATGCGATGAGCGAAAAAGCGGCGGCATGGCAGAAATATAACGACGCTGCTATCGTTCAGATGGTAGTAGAAAAACTGCCGGAGCTCGCCCGTGCCGTAGCCGAGCCTTTATCGCGCACTGAAAAGATAGTTATGATAAATTCGGGCAACGGCGGCGAAGGCGGAGCATCCAAACTGACCCGCGACGTTCTCGGCGTCATCGCGCAGCTTCCGCCGGCGATAGAATCGCTGACCGGCATAAAACTCGAAAATATAATTAAAAGGCTCGAGGGTAAAGAAAATGTGAATAATTCCGAAACCCCGGGCGCAGGCGAAACTGAAAAGAAAAAATAAAAATATCATTAGTATATCAATATCATAAAAAAATGATATGATATGGCATAATATGACATGATGTAATGTAAATATATTTTAAAAAATTAATCAGGCGTAAAAAACCCCCGCGAAATCAAATTCCGCGGGGGTTTTATTATGTTATCGAGCTTTAAGCTTTATTTACCACAAAAAAGCAATTACTGGAGTGTTACTTTTCCGCCTGCTGCTTCGATTTTACCTTTTATGTCTTCAGCGTCTTTCTTTGCGATGCCTTCTTTTACGGGTTTCGGAGCGCCGTCAACTAAGTCTTTCGCATCTTTTAAGCCGAGGCCGGTGATTTCGCGAACAACTTTGATAACGTTGATTTTGTTTGCGCCGGAATCGGTAAGGATAACGTCGAATTCAGTTTTTTCAACTGCCGCTGCCGCAGGAGCTGCTGCTGCTACCGCTACCGGAGCTGCCGCGGAAACTCCCCATTTTTCTTCGAGGGTTTTTACTAAATCGTTAACTTCGAGTAAGGTCATTTTTTCAAGCGCCTGGATTAATTCATCTTTTGTCATTGTAATTATTTCCTCCTGATATTATTTTGGATTAATTAAACTATATTATTGTTTAAAATATAAAGATTTAAATATAAATTTTTATATCGTTGGTCTCCGCTAAAATTATGCGTTGCCCTCTTCCATTTTCTTTGCGCGCTGTGAAAGCACCTGTACTAAACCTCTCACGCCGGCCGAAACGACGGTAACGAAACCGCGTGCAGGCGACTGCAGAACTGATAAGAACATGGAGCGCAATTGCGGCATAGCCGGTATGCTGCGCATAACTATAAGCTGTTCAGCGTTAAATATTTCACCATTGATAACGCCCGCTTTTAAAGGTATTTTTTTAACCTTTTCAAACTCGTGGAGCACTTTCAGAGGGGCTATAGGATCGCCGTAAGCTATAGCTATAGCGGTCGTGCCGGTCATGTGCTTTTCGATTGCGGCGTATCCGAATTCGGAAACCGCGATACGCGCGAGGTTGTTTTTGAATATGCGATATTCAACTTTTTCGGCTCTTAATTTACGGCGAAGATTCGAGATATCTTTAACCGTAACGCCTTTGAAGTCCGTTAAAATAAATCCCTGCGCCTGTCCTAATTTCTCTTTGATCAATTTAACTTTTTGCTCTTTTTGTGGTGTTGGCATTAATGTGTACACCTCCTTTGATTTTTAATTTAGTATTATTTTACATTGATTTAGATCTTCAAATAAAAACCCCGCGCTGCTGCGATAAAATGACGCCGAAACAACGCGGGGTTATTTTTTATTAGAATATCAGATTATAATTATATTTACCGCCGCCGCCACAAAGAGTAACGCCGGCGGGCATAACATAAAATAAGCATATTCAAAAAAAATATTATACTGTTTCGGCCGGCCGCCCTGAAAAATATCAGGCGCGATTAAAGGCAAAAGCCTGCCATGCTGTCTTTAACAAATTATAAAATCGTTTTTATATAAAGAACCAGTTTATAAACTACTTGTTGCGCAAGCCGATATTATAAAGCTGCCGAAGTAGGATTGATGCGCATGCCGGGACCCATAGTAGTGGATATAGTTATGGTTTTGATATACTGGCCTTTTGCGCCTGTCGGTTTAGCTCTGACGACCGCTTCGTAGAAAGACTTGAAGTTGTCGTTCAATTTCTGTTCGTCAAAAGAAGTTTTACCGAACGGTCCGTGGATTATACCGGTTTTTTCGGTGCGGAACTCGATACGGCCGGCTTTTAATTCTTTAACGGTTTTAGCGATATCGAATGTAACCGTTCCGGTTTTCGGGTTCGGCATTAAGCCGCGGGGGCCTAATATTTTACCGAGCTGTCCGACGATTTTCATCATATCGGGAGTAGCTACTACGAAATCGAAATCGGTCCAGCTTTCTTTTTTGATTTTTTCGGCGTAATCGTCAGCGCCTACGTAATCTGCGCCAGCCTGTTCGGCTTCTTTTGCTTTTTCGCCGGCGGCGAAAACTAATATTTTAACCTTTTTACCCGTGCCGTGAGGAAGAACGACCGTGCTTCTAACCTGCTGATCGGCATGTTTCGGGTCAACGCCAAGTTTGAAGGCAATTTCGAATGAAGAGTCGAATTTGGTAAAAGCGATTTCTTTAGCGAGTTTTATGGCGTCCTGATAGTTATAAAGTTTGTTGGCTTCCACTTTTTTTAAAGCGGCTTCGAATTTTTTACCCATTAACTGTAAACCTCCTCGTGGTATAGCGGATTAAATCCTTCCACAAATAGCGGCGCGCGTGAGGCGCCTTAAATGAATCTGTAAGGTCGATTAATTATTTAAATTAATCTTCGATAACGTCGATGCCCATCGAGCGTGCTGTGCCGCCGATGATTTTCGCGCCCTGTTCTTCGTCGTAAGCGTTAAGGTCGTTAAGTTTTCTTTTAGCGATCTCTTTGAGCTTCGACATAGTTATTTTGCCGACTTTAGTTTTATTAGGAACGCCGGAACCTTTTTCGAGTTTTAACGCTTCGCGTAATAAAATCGCTGCAGGCGGAGTTTTGCATATGAAATCAAAACTCTTGTCGGCGTAAACCGTAATAACAACCGGGATAATAGTTCCAGCCTGCGCCGAAGTGCGGGCGTTGAACTCTTTACAAAATGCCATGATGTTAACGCCGTGCTGGCCGAGTGCGGGACCTACTGGAGGCGCGGGATTAGCTTTGCCGGCCGGGCATTGCAGTTTAACATAGGCGACGACTTTTTTAGCCATGATATTTCTCCTTCCGAGTTGTGTTTGATATTTTTATTGTGCTAATAATTAACTGATTATTTACAGTAACTAATATTTTATATAAAAATCGTAAAACGCTTAATTTTAAGCTTCTTCAATTTGTGCGAAATCGAGTTCTACCGAAGTATCGCGGCCGAATATCTTGAGCATAATCTTAACAAGATGTTTTTCGGGGCTGATGCTGTCGATTGTTCCGTTGAAGCCCGAGAAAGGACCTTCGATAACGCGTACTTTCTGCCCGACTTTGAAAGTGATTTTATCTTCGGGTTTCTGTTCGCCGTATCCGAGCAGTTTCATTATGCCCTGAACGTCTTTTTCGGTAAGCGGAGTGGGTTTATTACCGAAGCCGATAAAACCGGTGACGCCGGGCGTATTACGCACGACATACCATGAATCGTCGGTGAGTATCATTTCGACGTAAATATAGCCGGGATAAACTTTACGCTCAACTTCGATGCGTTTGCCGTCTTTAATTTCAACGACTTTTTCTTTAGGAACGACGACAGTAAAAATCTGGTCCTTCATGCCCATGCTTTCGATACGCTGACGGATATTAGTTTTTACTTTATCTTCCGAACCGGAATAAGTGTGAACAACATACCAGGATCTTTCCATAAATATCGCTCAAAAAGCTTTACCAGGTTGAATATTCAACCGACCAAAAGTCGCTTTCTGTTTTTAAAGCGGCACCCCATTTCTATTAAATTCAATGCCGGACGCTAATAAAACGCCCGGACGCGCAAAAAACTATTTTACTTTTAAAATAACTTCAAATAAGCGGTTGAAAACCTGATCAACTACGCCTATGTAAATGGATATCATTATAACCGATATTACAACGGCTTTAGTGGAAGCGTAAACGGACTGTTTGTTAGGCCAGGAGACCTTTTTCATTTCCGCGGGAACTTCGAGGCCGAGGAATTCTTTTAATCTTGCGTAGCCGCCTTTTATTGATTCGCTTAAACTCATTGTTACAATTCACCACCGTATAAACTTTTTAACATAATTACTATGTTTCGTTATTAAATTATGAAACAGGGCCAGACGGATTTGAACCGCCATCAACGGTTTTGGAGACCGCTATTCTACCATTGAACTATAGCCCTTCGCGAAAGACAACCGCTTTTTTGCCGTCCGTCCGGCGTGCGGCGCGCCTCTTTAAACGGCCCAATTTGCACTATCGGGCGTTAATGCGCGCGCAAACCGTTCAATTACAAAGAAAAAGCGCGGAATAAAAACGCACAAGCGTCAATTATTTAGCTTCTTTGTGGTCGGTATGCTTGCGATCATATTTGCAATATTTTTTTAACACAAGGCGGTCAGTCGTCTTGCGTTTGTTTTTTGTGGTCGAATAGTTCCTGTTTTTGCAGGTCGTGCATTCGAGTGTAATAATTTCGCGCATGTTAATTCTCCTGTCTTATCTTTTTTTTGCGGCCGCTTTGTGGTGTAAAACCTCACGCGGCGCAGTGTTTTTGGTTTATATTTTAGTTCGCTTAAGCCTGAAACGGTTTTTAATGCCGTTTCAGGCTTAGCTTAATAACATCTGTTAATTATATCACACTAATTAGCTTGTTGTCAAGCTTTTTTACAAAATTAGTCGATAACTTCTGAAACTACGCCTGCGCCGACAGTTCTGCCGCCTTCGCGGATAGCGAAGCGAAGTTCTTTTTCCATAGCGATAGGCATAATGAGCTCTACGTTGATGGCTACGTTGTCGCCGGGCATAATCATTTCTGCGCCGTCAGGAAGCTCGATCGAACCGGTTACGTCCGTGGTTCTGAAATAGAACTGAGGCCTGTAACCTTTGAAGAACGGAGTGTGACGTCCGCCTTCTTCTTTTGAAAGTATGTAAACCTGGGCTTTGAATTTTGTGTGCGGCTTGATCGAACCGGGTTTAGCAAGAACCTGTCCGCGTTCGATGGCTTCTTTGTCTACGCCGCGAAGAAGTAAGCCCACGTTGTCGCCGGCCTGGCCTTCATCGAGGAGTTTACGAAACATTTCAACGCCGGTAACGACGGTTTTCGTGCTTTTTTCTTTGAGGCCGATTAATTCGACTTCTTCGCCGACTTTAACTATGCCGCGTTCGATTCTGCCCGTAGCGACCGTGCCGCGTCCGGTGATGGAGAACACGTCTTCAACCGGCATTAAGAAAGGTTTTTCGGTTTCGCGCGGAGGAAGCGGGATATAAGCGTCTACCGCGTCCATGAGTTCGTATATAGCTTTGCACCATTTGCTGTCGTAATTGTTAGCCGTAGCGTCTTCCATCGCTTTTAAAGCCGATCCGCGGATTATCGGTATTTCGGAACCCGGGAATTCGTACTTGGTAAGAAGGTCGCGCATTTCGAGCTCTACAAGGTCTAATAATTCGGAATCGTCAACCATGTCAACTTTATTCAAAAACACGACTATTCTCGGAACGCCGACCTGGCGGGCGAGAAGTATGTGTTCGCGAGTCTGAGGCATCGGGCCGTCAGCGGCCGATACTACGAGGATGGCTCCGTCCATCTGTGCCGCGCCGGTGATCATGTTTTTGATGTAATCCGCGTGGCCCGGGCAATCAACGTGAGCGTAGTGACGGGTTTTGGTCTGGTATTCAACGTGAGCGATAGCTATGGTGATACCGCGTTCGCGTGATTCGGGAGCTTTATCGATATCGTAGAAGTCTTTTGCGTCGGCGAGGCCGATGTGCGAGAGAACTTTTGTGATAGCCGATGTAAGCGTGGTTTTACCGTGGTCAACGTGTCCGACTGTGCCTATGTTAAGATGCGGCTTATTTCTTTCGAATTTTTCTTTTGCCATTTTAAATATATCCTCCTGAATTTTTATTAATTTTTCTTGTTTTTTTTGATTCCAGATATTATAACATACTTTTTACGAAAGTTAAATACTTATTTTATTTAATTTTCGCTCTATATCGTTATTATGATCTGCCTCTAAATCTTTCAATTATTTGCTCTGAGAGCGACTGAGGTAATTGTTCGTAACATGCGAACTGCATGGTATAGGTTCCACGCCCCTGTGTCAGTGACCGTAATGAAGTTGAATATCCAAACATTTCTGATAGTGGAACATGCCCTTTTATGATCTGAGTGTTGCCTCTCATTTCCATACCTTCAATTTTACCTCTTCTGGAGTTAAGATCGCCTAACACTTCACCCATGTACTCTTCGGGGACAACGATCTCGATCTCCATATACGGCTCGAGCAATACGGGACTGCATTTTTTGCAGCCGTCGCGAAACGCCATTGACGCCGCTATTTTAAAAGCCATTTCAGAGGAATCCACTTCGTGGTAAGAACCGTCGAGTAATTTCACGCAAACGTCGACAACCGGGAAACCCGCGAGAGTACCGCTTTCAGCAGACTCGCGCACGCCTTTTTCAATCGCCGGTATGTATTCGCGCGGAATGACTCCGCCGATAATCTTATTTTCAAAAATTAACCCTGATTTTGGAGGCGCGGGGCTTATTTCAAGCTCGCAATGCCCGTACTGACCGCGGCCGCCGCTCTGGCGGACGTAACGGCCTTCGATCTTCGCCGTTTTTGAAATCGTTTCCTTATAGGCAACCTGAGGTTTGCCCACGTTGGCCTCGACTCTAAACTCGCGGATAAGCCTGTCTACGATTATTTCGAGATGAAGTTCGCCCATGCCCGCAATCAGCGTCTGCTGGGTTTCTTCGTTCGTCGAAACTCTGAACGTCGGATCTTCTTCGACTAACTTAGCTAAAGAAGTGCCTAACTTATCTTGATCGGCTTTGGTTTTAGGCTCTATCGCAACCGATATGACAGGATCGGGGAAGGTAATCTTTTCGAGTATGATCGGATTATTCTGTTCGGTAAGCGTGTCGCCCGTAGTGGTATTTTTCAACCCTACCGCGGCGGCTATATCGCCCGCGTAAACCCTGTCAACCTGAGTGCGCCTGTTTGCGTGCATCTGTAAAAGCCTGCCGATGCGTTCGGTAGTGCCGCGCATCGAATTATAAATGTAGGAACCCGAAGTTAAAACGCCGGAATAAACTCTGAAATAAGTTAATTTTCCAACGTAAGGATCGGTCATTATTTTAAAGGCGAGAGCGGAGAATTTTTCGTTATCAGCCGTCATGCGCGTTAAAGGTTCTTCCGTTTTCGGGTGAATTCCCGTGATCGGCGGAACGTCGAGCGGCGAAGGCAGATAATCTATTACCGCATCGAGCATCGTTTGAACGCCTTTATTCTTAAAAGAAGAACCGCAGATAACCGGTATCACTTTCATGGAAACCGTCGCGCTCCTTAAAGCGCGCTTTAGCTCTTCTTTGGTGACTTCTACGCCTTCGACGTATTTATGATACAATTCCTCGTCGTGCTCGGAAACCTTTTCGATCATATATTCGCGGGCGTGTTTGCACGCCTCTAAATATTCTGCCGGGATTTCGAGGATATCGTATTTTACGCCGAGAGTCGATTCGTCGAATAAATAAAGTTTCATTTCGATTAAATCGATACAGCCTTTAAAAGTATCTTCTTTTCCGAACGGAAGCTGAATGGGTACGGGATTCGCGCCAAGACGCGTTTTAATCATGTCGACCACGCGCTCGAAATCGGCGCCGGTACGGTCCATTTTATTAACATAAGCGATCCTCGGAACGCAGTACTTATCGGCCTGTCTCCAGACCGTTTCGGACTGAGGCTGAACGCCGCCCACTGCGCAAAACACGGCGACAGCGCCGTCTAATACGCGAAGCGACCTTTCTACCTCGACCGTGAAGTCAACGTGTCCGGGCGTATCTATAATATTAACACGGTTACCTCTCCAGTAGGTGGTTGTAGCTGCCGAAGTTATAGTTATTCCGCGTTCGCGTTCCTGAACCATCCAGTCCATAGT
>DIVV01000025.1 GCA_002423385.1 bacterium UBP16_UBA6123 | reverse complement strand
TTTTTTTGAAAATTGCCGGCAGCAGTGTTTTTAGCTTAAAAGTATCGCTCGAATGCCCGTTATGGAAGGCGACACACTGGATTTTCCCGTGAAGATCGAAAACGTGTCGGGCAAAGACATTACCGGAAGTGTTAGTCTCTCGTTCGAAGACGCATCTAACGGCGCCTCGCTCGATGCCGCGTTCGAAAATTCGATTACGTCGAAAAATTTTAAACTGAAGGCCGGCCGTTCTGAAACGCTTTACTGGAAAATAAAGGCGCCCCGCGCCGCGGCTCCGGTCAAATACACAGCCCGCGCTGTCGCCGGAAGTTACGATGACGGCGAAGAAGGCATGTTGCCGGTTATTTCTTCGCGAGTCCTGGTGCGCGAAAGTTTTCCGTTTACTCTTAACGGGCCCGGCGAGAAAAAAGAGGTGGTGGATAAGATAAAATACATGGCGTCCGTCCCCGAAATTCAAGACTCTTGTGAACTGACGATGCGCGCCGTTTCGAATCCTTCATGGTACGCTTTTCTGGCGTTTCCTTATTTGATGGAGTTTCCGCACGAATGCTGCGAGCAGGTATTCAACAGGCTTTACGCGGCCGCGATGGCCTCGTTTCTTCTGGAAAAGAATCCGGGGATCAAAAACAATATCGAATTATTACAAAAATTTCCGGGTGTGCCCTCGCAGGGGCGACTTTCGACGATCGGCGCCCTGGCGGGCTATTTTGATAAAAAATCGCTCGAGCTGCGGGTTAAATCGGCATATTCGAAACTCAGCGAAGCCGCAGTCACCGATAATATGTGGCCCTGGTTTCAAGGCGGCCGGGCGAATATAGATATAACGCTTTATATTATTTCCGGATTCGGCCGGCTGAAAAAAATGGGCGTGGCCGATATCAATTATACTCCGGCGGTCCGTGCGCTGGCGGCGGCGGATTCGTGGGTCGAAAACACGCCTTATTCAGGCTCGAATGCGGCGCAAAGCTGCGAGATATCCCTGAAACAGGCCGCATATTATCTTTACGCGCGCAGTTTTTACATTAAAAATATGCCGCTTATGGGCATGCCGTCTGGCAGAATGAAGTTTTTAATCGACTCGCTGAAAAAGTCGTGGGAAAATATAGAAAGTAGGCTGACGCTCGCGCATCTGGCCACCGCGTTTTCCCGCTATGGCGAGACCGAAACCGCCCGGAAAATAATGCTTCATTTAAAGGAAATGTCGTCTAAAGGCGCGGACGGTGAAATGTTCTGGACTGAGCGCGCCGGGTTATATCGCGGAGGGCTCGACGGCGATATTGAAGCGCAGGCCGCCGCGATTGAAGGCTTTCTCGAGGCCGCCGAAGACCCGGAATCGGCCGGCATGTGCGCGGCATGGCTGATAAATTTAAAGCGCGCGATCCACTGGCCGACGACGGTAGCGACAGCCGACGCGATATACGCGATTTCGTTGTGCGGAGAAAATATGTTGAAATCTTCATGTACGGCCGAAATATTCATCGGCGGAGAAATGGTCGCCCCGGACACGGTCGAAGCGGGCTCCGGATATTTCGAAAAAAGTTATTCGGGTAGAAGCGTTAAGCCGGTTTTTTCTGAAATATTGTTTAGAACTCGCGAAAAGGGCATCGCGTGGGGGAGCGCGCATCTGGACTATTATGACGATGTATCGCGAGCGACCGGCGACGGCGGCGGCGCGCTGAAAATAAAAAGGACGATCCGATCCGTTCGTGACGGTTCGATATTGCAGGCCGGTTCCGTTATAAATATCGGAGACGAACTGAGCGTTGTGATTGAAATCGATTCGGACAGGGAGCTCGATTATGTTCATGTTTACGATCCGCGCGGGTGTGGCTTCGAGCCGGTCGATAATATATCGAAATACGTTAACGGTTACCACTTTTCGCCACGCGATCAGGGCGCACGTTTTTACATCGAGCGGCTCGCGAAGGGGCGTTCCGTTATCGAACACAAATTAAAGGCCTGCCATGGAGGAAAATTTAATTTTGCGCCGGTCTCCGTCGAATGTATGTACGCGCCTGAATTTATCGCGCATTCCGCTTCGGTGTTCCTGTGCGTAAAATAAAGCGGGGAATGAAATAAGATTAAACCGTCGCTTTTAGTAATTTCACTTTTTTTTCGGCGACGTTTATCACGGCCGTTCTGCCTGAGTTGAACTCAAGATAATCGTTTTCGATGCCGTCGCTGAAAATGACTCCGCCTGACGGAGTGTGTGAAACTATCTTCAGTGGAGTATCCGGCGTGATACGGCCGAATACAATGCCTGCCTTCGAAGTTTTGCTTTCGAAAGGTTCGCGAACCATAAAGACGAGCTCTTCGCGCGTGCGCTCGAATCGGATCAGGTGTGATAGATTTGCTGGCGGGGCGTTTCTGAGTTCTTCGGGATAGAAGTCGGGGCGCGACGACGCCGGCATTTTGGGCGTTCGAGCCGGAGTTGCCGTGACAGAGATTTTTGCCGCTTTTTCGGCGTCGTGTTTTCGTTCAAGTTCTTCAAATTTATGTTCGGTTTCTTTTTTAAAGCCGAGATATATGCCTTGCGCGCCGGACATTACCGCGCGAATCCATCCGGTGGAGCCGGCGCCGGTCGAAATTATAATTCCGCTTGAAAGTTGTTCCTCCGAGACGCCTTTGTGCTCTATAGCGTATCGCAGGCATGTGTGGCTCTTAGGCCCGATGAAAAAATCGTTGAGCGCTAGAAGCCTCTGGCCGTTATCGAGCCGCGCTTCGGCCATGGAAATATTTTCCGATTGCGCTCTGCCATCCAGAACGGTCGGCAGCAGGTCTTCTATATATTCGATCCAGAACGGGAGCAGTACGCCGTCGATGCGTTCACGGTCGGGGTTTACAGCCATGATCGGCTGTCCGTCGAGGTATTTGGCGGTGTTGACCACCAGGCCGTCCGGACCGAGCGTTACGACTAAGTCTTTTTCGCCGAAAAGAAAATTCGTTAAAAAACCGCGCTCTATGAACTGCGATTTAATTGCGGATGGCAGGGCCTGCCGCAGGCGCTTGAGCGCCGCCTGATATGAGCCGTGGTACGCCTCGTATTCGGCCAAAGACTGCCCGGAGTGTTCAATGTAAAACTTAGCCTGCGAAAGCGTGTTGAATCTTTCGATAAGCTCTTCTAAAGGGGTTTTTTTAGTTATAACCACTATTTTATCGTACATATTCGACTCCCCGTCTTGCCGCCGCCGCGCCGCCGATTTTCTAAAAATCGCAAATAACTTTGATTTCAGCTTGCGGCGGCTGAAAAAGAATTTCTATTTTTTTTCGTTGAGTATCGCTGAAAGAAGGTCCGGCGTTATGGTGAGATTGCCTATCTTCGAAGCGTTCTCGCCGAGCGATTTGAGGCCCTGCGCCAAAAGCAGCCGCGGATCGAGGCTTTTAAACGGCGCGAGTTCGAGCTCGCTTACCTTCGACTTAAATTCGGCTTCGCGCAGACGGTTGGCGCCGTCGAGTTCGACGAGCTGCTGGCGGCCTTTTTCCAGAGCGATTCTCGAATTTAATTCGTTTTCTTTTATCTTGCGTTCCTGTTCGACCGCGGCGGCGCGCCTTGAATAAATAGCTTCGTCGGCTTTTTTCTGGAGCGTCTCACGGTAATCCGCCTCAAGCGCTTTTGAAATTTCCGGCGTCGGCGTGACGTCGGTTATTGATATATTGAGGCATTCGATAGAAAGCGATTTAAGAAATTCATTGTTTTTAATTTTATCAAGTATTAATTTAGATAGCTCGCCGGTTTTTTTGATGGCGTCTTCGAGCGAGTATTGCTGAATTTCAAAGCGCGTCGCCTCCTGGACTGAGTTAATGATGCGCTGAGAAAGTTTATGCGGGTCTTCACTCTTATAAGATTTAGTTTTCGGCTCGATCGAAAAATCCAGGACTGATATAATTTCACGCGGATTTTTGATTTTATAGGTGAACTGCCCCTGGACGGACACCTCCTGATAATTGCGCGTGATTTCGTTGAATATGAAAGGGAAGTCGATAGTTTTGACCGGCACCGAAATGATGGTGGTGTTAAGGTCGAAACTGAAAAAAGATATGCCGACGCCTTCTTTGACGATGCGGCCGCCCGAATATTTAAATATATGCTCGTTAGGTTCGCCTTTGAAATAGGTTATGAAGAACATGAATCCTCCTCGTATATGCAGGGCTTTTGTACTTGAGCCGTACAACAAGCCGTTGTTTTACCGTAATTAAAATGCTTATAAAGTTGCTGGCCTTTCATTTATTATATCATGGACAATATCAAAACACAATATTAAAAATTTGACATATTAGAAATCAACAATTTACTAAATAAGCCGTTCGTGTTTGTACTGATAAAAAATAAAGGTCAAATTAAAAGACGAAGGATAGACTTTGAAAATCAAATGTGTTATTATTTATTATTGTATTTTTGATAGTTATTTATGAATAAATAATCGGAGGCGGGAGAAGATGAAAGATAATTTTTTGAGCGTACTTAAAGAGTGCGCTTCTAATCAGCCTGATAAAACCGCTTTATGTATCAAGCGCTGCGGCGCGTATGTAAAATATTCATACCGGCGGTTTTATGAGCTGGTGTGTTCGGTTTCGAGTTATCTTATCGATAAAGGCGTTACCAAAGACGATTTCGTGGCGCTTTTTTCGGAAAACTCGCCGGAATGGGTGATCGCATATTTCGCCATTCACGCTTCGGGCGCCTCAGTAGTGCCTCTCGACGCGCAGTACACTGAGCGCGAGCTGTCAAACCTGCTTTCATTCGCCAGCGTCAAAAAAATACTTTGTTCTCTGAATCTATACGATAATATTATTAAAAGTCTCGATGAAAAGATGAAATTCGACGATATAATTATAACCGACGATATCGACGCGCCAAATTCAATGTTTAAACTGCCAGCCCATGAAGGTTATCGAATTTCGCGCGCGGCCGCGGACCGCATGAGCCTTATTTTCACTTCGGGCACTACGGGCGATCCGAAGGGCGTCGTGTTGACCGATAATAATTTTTATTCGAATGTCGAGTCGATAATAGCCATGGGCGGACTTATGGATAAAGACGACACCGTCCTTTCGATACTGCCTCTTCACCATTGCTTTTCATTTACGGCCACCACGCTTCTGCCGCTGATGCTCGGAGCGTCGATTACTTTCCAGCCTTCGCTCAAAGGGCCCGACATACTCGAAGCCATAAACGAGACCGGCGTGACAAAAATGGCCGGCGTGCCTCAACTTTTTACAATATTCGAAAAGAATATTTTTACTAAAACCGAACAACTTTCGTTTATACAGAAAAAATTTTTTAACACGCTATTCTGGCTTTCCGGGAAAATTTATGATAAAACAGGTTACATGGCCGGCAAATTATTATTTAAGAAAATAACGGCCGCTTTCGGCGATAAATTTAAGTTTTTCGTTTCCGGCGGGGCGAAACTCGAATCGAGGACGGCAAAAAACCTTGCCATAGCCGGTCTTGAAATTTTAGAAGGCTACGGGCTTACCGAAACGGCGCCGGTGCTTACTCTTAATCCGCCGGGCGCGGCGCGCATAGGTTCGTGCGGAAAACCTCTACCGGGCGTTGAAATGAAAATATTAAACCCTGATAAGGACGGCGTCGGCGAAATTATAGCGCGCGGCCCTAATTTAATGCAGGGGTATTACATGCACCCGGAGGCGACGGCGGAAGTTATAAAAGACGGCTGGTTTCATACCGGCGATCTCGGTTACTTCGATAAGGACGGCTATCTGTTTATAACCGGGCGCGCGAAAGACGTTATAGTAATGGCGTCCGGCAAGAACATCTACCCGGACGAAGTCGAAAAGCATTATCAGCAGTGTCGTTATGTGTCAGAAATATGCGTGATGGGCGAAGAAACGCCCGACGGCCGGACCGAAAAATTAAAGGCGATAGTAGTGCCTAATTACAGGCTTCTGCGCGAGCAGAATATCGCTAACTGCACCAGTTATATAAAGTGTGAATTCGAGGAGCTGTCTATTAAAGTTCCAACTTATATGCGTATAAACGATTTTAAGATAATATCAGAGGAGCTTCCGCGCACGCGGCTCGGTAAATTAAAACGCGCCGAGATTAAAAAGCGCGGGCTGTTCGACCGCGACGGCGACGACTCGGTTAAAAAACCCGAACTGACGCCTGAGGAAAAAGAGATTATCTCGCTTCCGATCGTCGAAAAATTTATAGCGCGGCTTAAAAACTTGAGCGGTAAAACTGAAATATTTCCTTCCGACAGCCTGGAGCTTGACCTGGGCATCGATTCGCTGACGCGCCTGGAATTATTCGTGATACTCGAGTCGGAATTCGGCTTAAAGGTTAAAGAAAGCGAAGCCGCCTCGCTCATACATTTGAAAGATATTTTAGAGCGTCTCGTTAAGGAAGGGGCGGCCGATATTTCTTCTTTAGCGCCCGGCGGTGGAGGCGCGTCGGGATTGCTCGCGGCCATGCGCAGGGAGCCGGAACTCTCGTTTGAAGCCGCCTATAATTTACGCCCCGGTTTTTTCGGCTGGCTATTTAAATGGAAGCTCAAGAAGCTCTCCTGGCTTTTTTTTCAGGCATCCTGCGGCGTCGAAATATTCGGGCTTCAAAATTTAAAGCATAAAAAAGCGTTTCTGCTCTGTCCGAATCATACCAGTTATATCGATCCGGTGATTATCTTCGCCGCGCTTTCCGATTTTTATTCGCGGCGCATGTTTTTCTTCGCGCTCGAAGAAATGTTCGGCGGCGCGATGCTTTCGTGGTTCCGCCGGCTGTTTAAAATAATCACTTCCGGCACGGAAGATTCGATGATCCGCTCGCTGCAGTATTCTTCGCGCGCCCTTGGCGCAGGTTTTCCCATCTGCATATTCCCCGAGGGCCAGCGCACCATCGATGAAACTGTCGTAAAGCCGAAAAAAGGCTTCGCCATTCTTGCCTGCGAGCATAAAGCTCCGATTTATCCGGTGTATGTAAAAGGCGCCATTAATATGTTTTCCAAGCCGAATCCCGGATTTAAGCGGGCGCCGCTTACAATTTCGATCGGCGAAGCTATAATTCCGCCGGTAAAAGCCGAATATAGCGATGCCGACTACGAGGCGCTGATGGCGCAATGGTACGAAGCGGTCAACGGGCTCGGCCGCAAATTAAACGAAGGAAACGGAGCGTAAATATATGGATGAAGTGAAAAAAAATCCCGCGCCGGAATCGAGTGAAAACGAAACAGCTTGCGCGCCGGGTGCGCCGCGTGATTTAATTTCCACGCCCCCGGATTTTGACGCGGTGTCCGGCTACCGGCGCGGCGTCGGTTCACGCGACTTTCTGGCGCTTAATATAACGCAGTTTCTCGGAGCGTTCAACGATAACGGATTCAAGATATCGGTATCGCTTTACCTTATATCGCGCCTGATGAGCGAATCCGGCGCCGCTTCGTATATCGCGCTGGCTACCGCTTTATTTATATTGCCTTTCATTTTATTTTCGACCTGGTGCGGTTTTTTCGCCGATAAATTTTCGAAGCGCACGGTGATTATCGCCGCGAAGTATATTGAAATTGTGGTCATGATCCTCGGGCTGGCGGCCTTCTACCTCGAAAACGTTTACTTCATATTCGTCTGTCTTTTTTTAATGGGCCTGCAGTCAACTATATTCGGCCCGGCTAAATACGGCATATTGCCAGAATCGGTCCCGCCGCAGGAGTTATCAAAGGCGAACGGTTATATCGAGCTTGTCACTTTCATAGCTATAATATTAGGAAATGTTTTCGGTTCGTTCGTTTTTAAGTATTTTAAACAAGCGCCTTATATGGCCTCGCTTATATTCGTAGTGATAGCGATTATCGGAACCGCTTCGGCGCATTACGTCGCGCGCGTTCCGGCCTTCGGCGTGACGCGCCCGTTCCGTTTTAACTTTTTAGCGGAGGTCGTTTCGGATTATCGTCGCATATCAAACGAAAAGGTCCTGTTGTTAGTTATAGCGGCCATAACTTATTTCTGGTTTGTAGCGACGGCTCTGCATAATAATATATTAGTATATGTCAAAGAAATGATGAACGGCGATGAATCGAGCGTCGGGATAATGCTCGCGGTTCTTTCTATAGGCATAGGAATCGGTTCGGGGCTCGCCGGCAAACTTTCGGGCGAGATGATCGAATTCGGTTTAGTGCCGCTCGGCGCTGTCGGAATGAGCGTTTTTCTTTTCGTTTTGCAGTTTTCATATACCTCGATGGCCCTCACCTGCGTCGCGCTGTTTATGGTGGGCCTTGCCGGCGGTTTTTTCATAGTGCCGCTCGATTCCTATGTGCAGCAGAAGGCGCCGGGCGGCGAAACCGGTCGCATACTCGGCCTGGTCAATTTCACGGCCAATTCGTTCATCGTTTTTTCTTCTCTGTGTATTTATGTATGGCACGATGTTATGAAACTTACCTCGGCGAATATATTTACAATAGTATCGCTTCTGACGGCATGCGCTACGATTTTCATCATAAAGCTGCTGCCCGATTTTTTGCTGCGGCTGGTATTTTTTATCGCCGCTAACTTTTTTTACCGCATTAAAGTGTCGGGAGAATCAAAGATACCCCTCGACGGTCCGGCGCTTATAGTGTCAAATCACGTCTCGCTCGCTGATTCGTTTTTAATTAACGCGGCTTCGAACCGTCATATTCATTTTATGCTTAATCGATATTACTACGATAATTATAATTTAAAATACCTTTTCAATCTGATGAAAGTGATATTGCTTGAATCTCCTTCGCTTTCCGGGTCTGAAACCGCTCAGGCGAGGGAGGTTTGCAAACAGGGTCATATACTGTGCGTTTATCCTGAATTTATAACCAATAATACTGAAAACGCCGGTGAATTCAATATAGATATAGTTAAACTTTCGCATGAATTAGGCGTCGATATAATTCCGGTGCGTATCGAGGGTATGAAAAATTCTTTTTTCAGCCAGGCGGCGCGCGCATCGGCAAGGTTTAAACTTCCCGGTATATTTCGTAAAGTTAATATAGTCTTCGGCCCGCTTATAAAGCCATGCGAGCTTAAAACCGAAGAGGGATATAAAAAATTACTCGAATTTTATAGAGGTTCGAATTTTGATTAATGCGAGCTATAAGTTGAATAACGGAGCTGTTATGAAACTGTTACGGATATTAATATTAATTTTAACGCTAATATTGTTTATTTTGAATATGCCGGCTTTCGCCAGCGATATTTATAGTATGTCGATAGCCGGAGACACTCGAGCTATAGAACTTTTATTAAAAGAAGGCGCCGATATAAACGCGGTGAATCTCGACGGTATGAGCGGCCTGATGCTCGCCTGCGTTTTCAAGCGTTTTGAAGCGGTAAAATTACATGTAAAATCAGGCGCGCATGTTAACGCCTGCACGCCCCGCGGAGATAGCGCTCTTGTTTTTGCGCTGGAATCTAATGATTTCGACTGCGTCAGTTATCTTATAGATAATAGCGCCGAGGTCGAAGTGGTTGAAAGCTCCACCGGCCGCAACGCGCTAATGATGGCTCTGGAAAAAAACGCTCCGCTATGGCTTATAATTAAACTGATTGAATCCGGCGCGAATTTGAAATACAGTGATCCGACAATTGAAAATCAAATATTACCGGCTGCGGTCTGGTCAAATAATAAGCCGGAAATAATAAAAAAACTTATCGATGCCGGCGCCGAAATTAACGCGAAAGATCGCGGCGGAAAAACCGCATTGATGTATGCTTGCGTGCTTCGCTCAGCCACTGAGTCAGTCGAATTACTGCTTGAATCCGGCGCCGATGTGAATATCGAATCATGGCATGGAGATACGGCGTATTCGATTGCCTCCGCTATTAATAACGTCGTTGCGCTCGAACTATTGGAAAAAACTGGCGCTCTTAACGAATCGACTACGGTGGTAATGCTCGAGGCGTTGTTAACCAGAGCCGTTATCAGGGATGAAACTGCTGAAGCGCTCGCGCTTTTGCGCAAGGACGTTTCGCCGAATGTTAAAATCGGAAATATTTATGAAGGCGAAAGGCAAATTTCCGCGCTTTACTATGCGGTTAATAATCGTCGTTACGATATGGTAAAGATACTTTTAGAGCATGGCGCGAATGTGTTCAACTTATATTTCGCAGATTTCGACAATGCTTTTGAGGTAGCCGTTACGGCCGGGTGCGAAAGAATGGTTGAACTATTTTTAAAACACGGTCAAAATTATTCGCCATCCGATTCTAAATTTATGAATATTTTTAGTCACGCTATTTTTTATGGAAATCCGGCGATACTGAAATTATTGATATCAAAGGGCGCTGACGTTAATTTTAAATACCACGGCGGTAAAACGCCGCTTCATTTAGCCGTTGATTCAAGAAATTCTCAGCAAACCGCAAAAACGCTTATTGCATCGGGCGCTTGTATCGATGCGGCCGATGCTGCCGGCGACACTCCGCTGATAATGGCAGCAAGGAAAAAAGTGCCAGAATTTTTATTAACTTTGATCGAAGCCGGAGCGGATATCCATTTGAAAAACAATGCGGGTATGAACGCTATTATGGAAGCCTTCACAGGCAATTCCTGGGATTATTCATTCGAATACGATCAGGACGGCAGGTGCGCCGAAATTCTTTTAAATAAAGGCGCAAGGCTGGATTTTTCCAACCGTTCGAATAATTCTAAATTATTATATAAAGCCGTCAGCGAAGGCGATATTGGATTGGCTAAAAAAATAATTGAAAGCGGCGTCGATGTTAACGCCTTGAGCGATCGTCGTGAGCCTCCTTTAGCGGTGGCGGTTTATAAAAAAAAATTCGATATGGTTAAATTGCTTGTCGAAGCCGGAGCGGATATCAATTACACTGGTGAATACAGCGGCGCTATATTTGAAAAAGCGCTTTTGCAAGCGTGCGGGAACTCTTACGGTAATGAGAATGGCAGAAAAATTGCGGCAATCCTGTTGGATTCGAAAGTTAAAATCAGCGAAAACTGCGCTAAAAAAATGTCGTTAATGACTAATAACGAAAAAAACTACGAACTCGTCAAATTAATGCTCGCGCGCGGCGTTCCGGTTGATACTCCGGATTCTAACGGCATTACGCCGCTTTTAAATTCTATTACACGGTCGCTTTGTTTAAAAATGGTTAAATTATTAGTTGAATCCGGCGCCGACGTCAACGCGCGTTCGCCGGAGGGCGATACGCCTCTTCTATTAGCCGCGTCGATAAATGACCGGAAGTTGTTCGATTATTTAATTTCTAAAGGCGCCGATGAAAAAGCGCGCGATAACAAAGGACGTGGAGTCGTGCTTCGCGCAATAAACGGAGGTTTGAGCGACTATTTTTTGAAATATATACTAAAAAAAGGCTATGATGCCAATTTATGTGACTTTGAAGGAAATAACGCGCTTATCAGCGCTATAATTTTATATCAGTACCAATGCGGGACGAGCGAGCTAAAATTAGTCGAGCTGCTCGCTGGAAAAACGAAAAATATAAGGCATAAAAATAAAAAAGGCGAAAGCGCGCTTTTGCTGGCTTATGAATATAATCTTCCCGGTTTTATTAAACTATTAAAAAAATACGGCGCGCTCGATGATTACAGCGACGCTTTATTGGTTAATTCTATGCTCGTTTATGCGCTATATTCAGGCGATATTCGAAAAGCTGATTTACTTATCGAAAAGGGCGGCGATGTCAATAGACTCTGTGGCGGAGAATTTAGAAAGAACTATCTTATATGCGGGGCTGTTAAACGCGGCGATATCGCAATGACAAAACTGCTTATCGAGCGCGGCGCGCGGCTGGTAATCGAAGGTGAATATACCACGACAGACGCATTTATGAAGGCGGTGGAATATAAACAAATTGACATATTGAAATATTTTATCAGCCGTGGAATCGATATCAACCAGCGTCCTGAAAGGCAAAAATCTCTGGTAACCGCGATTATTGACAGAGAGGGCGACCTCGCGTTAATTGAACTTTTACTTTCATGCGGCGGTAAGATCGATTATTGCGACCATGAATCGAATAATTTAATACATATATCGTTGAACGAATATAATTCGAGCGTTAAATTCATTGATTTTTTAATCGGTAGAGGGGCCGTGGTAAATCACGTCAATAAAAACGGTGATACGCCTATTTTCAGGGCACTTTCAGTTTCTTATTATAAGCCGGGCGTTCTTGAAACGCTTATTAAAAATGGCGCAGATCTCGAGGTTAAAAATGCGGCGGGTGAAACGCCGCTTTTAAAGGCGGCGCTTAACGCCGATACCTGTCAGGTCGGATTGTTGAAAAAATACGGCGCGGCGATCGATTATTCGAATAAAAAATTATTGGACGCCCTGTTTTATTGTTACGCGATGGGCGACGATACTATGGAGGCGGCAGCATTGTTGGAACGCGGTGCCAATGCGCATGCGAAGTTATTTTTTGAAACGTCGATTTTACATAATATTATCGCGGCCGGCCGTATTGAGATGGTTAAATTGTTGATGGCGCGTGACGTATCGATAAAATTTGATTCCGCTTTTTATGCTTCCGGCTTTTTTCCTGCCATATATAATGGCAATACGCCGGTCGTGAAATTTTTTGTCGAGCGCGGCGCGGATATTGAACATAAGGGGCAGATGTATGAAACGCCTATAGCTGCTGCCGTCCGCTGCGGTAAAGTGGATATCGTTGAATACTTGATCGGCCGCGGCGCGCAATACAAGCATATTAAAGATTTGCTGGTTACGGCGATGAAAAATACGGCGCCGAAACCGCGAATGGCTAAACTTCTTATCGATGCCGGCATCGATATTAACGCGGTCGATAAAAAAAATCAAAACGCTTTGATAGCGGCTATTTCTCCGATAAACGAAAGCTGTATTATAAAACCTCGCTCTGTTGATTCCGCTATAATAAAATTACTTATTGAAAAGGGCATAGAAGTTAATGCCGTAGATGATTCGGGTAGAACTGCGCTGGCTATCGCAGAAAGGGCAGGTTTGAAAGATATCGTAAAAATTTTAAAAAAAGTGGGCGCGAAACAATGATTCTGATGTGTAAGCGCTGATTTTGTGAAATTAAGGTTATAAAAAAATATCATGTCATACAGTATTTATTTAAATGGAACGAGTCGATTATGTCAAGCGAAATTATGTCAAGCGAAGTTTATGGCGACAAACAAAATAACGGCGCGGATTTTAATACGTCTTATACCGTAAATCGTGCGTTTCGGCTGATAATACCGCCGACGGTTTTTGCGGCGCTGATAATGGCGCTTTTAGATATGGCGGATGTGCTCATTATTACGCGCATTTACGGTACCGACGGACTGCTGATTGCGTCGGTGTTTATGCCGGTGATATATTTAAGTTACAGTGTTTTTAACGGGATTGGCTACGGCGGTTCGATCCTTTTCGCTCATCATATAGGTAAAAAAGATTATGAGGGAGCGCAAAATATTTTTGCTGGCACAGTTTTTATAGTGCTGGTTATAGCGGCCGCCGCAATGGCGGCCGGGCTGGGTTTATTCGATATTATAGCCGATCTTTTGCTGGGCGAAAAAATCGCCGGCGATCCTGCCTGCGCGGCTATGGTCGCTGAGTTTCGCGCTTATGGCGCATGGTTCATACTCGGACTTCCGCTGGCGGCGGTTAAACTGACTCTTACTTATTTCGTGCGCGCGGATAATAATCCGTGTCTTGCCATGTACGCTCATTTGCTCCAGGCGGCGGTCAATATCGCCGGCGATATAATATTTATGGGCGTATTCGATTGCGGGCCGCGCGGCGCGGCAATGTCGCTCTCGCTGTCTATGGCGGCGGCGCTCGGCCTGCTGCTTTTTCATTTCAGGGCGCGCTTTGTTTCATTTACTTTCCGCATTGCCGCACCCTGTCGTGAAAAGCTGGTACGGATAATGCTTTTTAGTGTAAATTCGATTTGCGACAGCTTTTATAATCCGCTTTTGATGATGATTTTAAACGGTCTCGTTCTTCGCAGTTTCGGCGCAGATGAGGCGTCGATTTTTTTCATGGTGGTTTATTGTTATTTCTTCGTCGATGTCATAACCGACGGCATGAAAGAATCGAGCGCCCCGCTGCAGGGCATTTTTTACGGCGAAGGCGATAACCGCTCGGTCATTGCCGTTTCGATCCGCGCAGTCGGTATCGGCGCAGCGGCCGGCGCCGGGCTCGCGGCTATACTATTACTTTATCCAGCGCTCGTTGCGGCGCTCTATGGCTTTGACTGCCCGCCGTTAATGGAAAAATGCTATTTCGCCGTCCGGTTATTTGCCTTATCGATACCCTTCGGGATCATCAATTCGCTTATGGCTAATTCTTATCAAGCGGTCGGTAATTCGTTAAATGCTTTCGCTATCACTTTTCTGCGCGGGTTCGCGGTGCCCTTAGCCGCAGGTGGTCTTGCGTTACTTATAAAGAGCGAGTTGTTGTTTCGCTCGATGTTTATAATAACCGAGCTATCCGTTTTAGCCGTCTGGCTCGGATTCGCTTTTTATGCGAAGAATCGAAGCGATAAAGAATCGCTGCTGCTTTTACCAAAATCTGCGCCGGAGCATAACGTTTGTTTTTATTCGCTGCTTTCTTCCGACACGAAGGAGTTGCCATTTTATCAGAAAAACCTTTCCGATTTTCTTGAAAATAGCGGCGCAGGTCTAAAAAAATCGGAATACGCCGCACTGGCGCTCGAGGAAATCGTCCTTTACGCCCGCGGTCGCGCCGGTTTTAAAAGTTCTAATTTTATAGATTTGCGCGCCATTATACAAAAAGACGGCTTAGTGCGTTTTATCGTTAAATTCGAAGCGGAATCAGAAGAACTAATGGCGGCAATTCGCGTGCCGGGCGAGGCAGGCGATGAGTATCTCGGCATGCGGCTGTTGTATAAAATATCCAGGCGCTTCGATTATGCGTATATCATGAGATTTAATTGTATCGACATAGTGTTTTAATGATACATATAAATTCGTTTAATAAGCTTCAACTATGGCTATTTTTCCTTTGACGAGCAGTCGGTCGCGTATGGTTTCGAAGCAAGCGAGGCTGTTTAATCTGGTATATATTTCAAGTATCTTACCCGGATATGTGTTCAGGTTGTAATGCACGCCTTTATAATTGAATCCGGCGAATATTTCGGGCAGTTCGCTTAAAACGTAGTGCGTCAGCCGTTCGATTTGCGATTCGTCGAGCCGGCTGGTTATCGCGCCCAGATTTTCGCGCGTGGTGGCGATTAACGCATTGCGGAACTCCGCTTCGTTTTCAAAAGCGTCGTTGAATAAGCGCGCATTGTGCTCAAACGTTTTGTCGTACATAATATCCGGCCATTCTAAAATAACGATGCGTTCTTTTTTTTCGAGCGCAAGCGACTCGTGAGCGTTTTTGCATAATGCGAGGATTTCTTCAGCCCTGCTGAAGGCTTTTTCGATAGCCGCCAGCGGTTTCGCGCGCCCCAGAATCTCGTTATTGATCCGCTGGATGATATCGACGACAAGCACCGCGGCGCCGTCTTTTGAATGCGAGGCCGCCCAGTCCATGAATTTATAAATATATTCCTGTGTGAAAGCCTTATTGTTAATGCTGATGCCGAGATACGGGTTCCATTCGCGCGCTTCGATGGCGGCAATGTCGGTGTTAATAAGGGTTTCGATACGCATATTATCAGATCCTTCATTAGATTTTTTATTACAACGAGTCTTCTTTATAAAGCAGTCTTTCGATTATTAACAGTAAAACGCCGGCGGATGAAAGCGCGGCCAGCGTTAAAGACATTGGAAGCGCCGTGCCGTCATGTAAAAAGCCGACCGCGAAAGTTGCCAGCGTGCCGGATGACATCTGAATGAAACCGAGAACCGAAGAACCGCTGCCAGCAGCCTTGCCGACGGGTTTTAAGGCGAGCGCGGTCGTGTTCGGATTTAAAATGCCGCATAGCGAAAGGACGGTAAAGATTAAAATATAAAATACCGGCCGGCACGTGTTTATATAAAAAGAAGCGGCGCAAAGCGCGAGACCGGCGGATAGTTGAAGCGCCGCGGCGTAAATGGTAATAGTACGGCTGGTGAATCTTTTTAGTAAAAAATGGTTCAACTGGCTGCCGGCGATTAAGCCGAATGCGTTTGCGGCGTAAAGCCAGCCGAATTGTCTTTCGCTCAGACCGAATAGTTTCATGAACACGAAAGGCGAGCCGCCGATATATGCCAGCAAAGTTGCGCCCAGGGCTCCGCTTGCAAGGCCGTTAATCATGAATTCGCGGTTTTTGAAAACTTCGAAATAACTTTTAACTATTCTCGTCGGCGCAAGCGATATGGACGGGTCGGGGGCTTTGCTTTCGGGAAGATAGCGCATGACCGCTATGAACATAAAACTTCCGAAAAAGGTGAGTATGATAAAAACGCTACGCCAGCCGAAAGCCGCTATAACGGACCCGCCCGCAATTGGCGCGATTATGGGCGCCGCTCCCATTACCAGCATCAGCGATGAAAAAAACTTAGCCACCAATCGTGTCGGAAATAGATCGCGAACGATAGCGCGGCCAGAAACCATTCCCGCGGCCCCGCCGAGCGCCTGAAGAAGCCGAAGCGCGATAAGGCCGCGTATGCCCGTCGCCGCGGCGCAGGCTGCCGATGAGACCGTGTATACGGCGAGTCCGGCGAGCACGGGAAGTTTGCGTCCGTAACGGTCTGTAAGCGGACCGTATATGAGCTGGCCGAAACAAATTCCGATAAAATAAGCCGTCAGAGAGTATCCGACACCCTCCATACCGCAGTTTAAATCGCCGGCTATAGCGGAGAATCCCGGCAGATACATATCGATGGAAAACGGCCCAAGCGCCGCGAGTCCGCCGAGGACTAAAACCAGCGTTCGTACGCTTTTTTTATTTAATTTATTTTTTTTAATTTTCATCAGTCGTTTAAGATTTATAGACAGGGTTAGTCGGATAATACGCGCGGTCGTCGAGTTGGTATATTTCGAGCTCGACGGAGCCGGGGTATTCTACGGTAAAATTTATTTCTTTTGGATGGGAGCGTGAAACGAGTATGCGGTGGCTGTCCATGCCGTCTTTAGCGGTTTCAGTTTCGGTTTTATGCGCGCCGTTTGAAAATTCGCGCGATATGACGGCTTCGAATGGAATGCGCGACGGGTTGTTGAACTGGAGGTGAAGAAGATAATATTGCGATGTCCATTGATATTTATAAGATTTCATGCTGCCGCCTTTCCTTACTCCATGTCTTCGAGCCTGCGATCGTCAGGATCGATATTAACTATAGTGGTTTGACAGCCGCAGGCCGCGCATTTTCCACCCGGTTCGAGCGATGGTTTTATATAAGTATTCAGGCCGTAGCGCCTGATTAAAAGCTCGCCGCATGACGGGCAGTAGGTGTTGAGCCGTTCGCATTCGAAAACGTTTCCTACGTAAGGATATTTGACTCCCGCCGTCCGAGCCCTTTCGCATGCTGCAACAACGTCTTCTATAGGAGTTTTTTCACAGTTCATATATTTGTAATCTGGATGGAACCTTGTGAAATGAATCGGCGTATCCGCCGAGAGGTCGTTGAGGATGAAATTTATCATTTTATCGTAATTATCGTTATTGTTAGTAAGGCCGGTTACCACCAGGTTGCTCAGTTCGTAATGAATGCCTGAGCGGTGCACCAGTCTTGTGTTTTCGAGAACGGGCGGCAGCCAGCCTTTAGTGAATTGCCTGTAATATTGCTCGTCCATCGATTTTATCGATATGGCGAATACGTCGATTACCTTTAAAAGTTCGCAAACGGCTTCGCTTGTGAGAAAAAATGCCGATTTAAAAAGATTTTTAATGCCGTATTTTTTGGATTCAGCCGCGGTATCGATCACGAATTCATACCATACGGCAGGATCGTTATAGGTCCATGAAAGCGTTTTAATATCGTCGGCAATGGCCATATCGATGACCTGTTTGATCGAATAATTGTGAATATGTTCGGATGCCGCATATTCGAATTGCGAATACATCCAGTTCTGGCAATAATCGCAGTCGAGGTTGCAGCCGAAATTGCCGAGTGATAAAATTTTACTGCCGGGATAATAGTTATGAACCGCTTCGGTTTCAATTCTTTCGGTGGTTATGTGTGTGGCTTTTCCGTACGATTGGGCAAAAAGCGTGCCGCCGATATTTTTGCGTACCTTACAAAAGCCCACTTTGCCGGGAGCTATAACGCAGCGCCTCGGGCATAGAAGGCATCGTACTTTGTTACAGGGTTGTTTTTCGTATAAATACGCTTCTTTGGTTGTGTCGTTAAATTCGAGGTGAAGATTGTGTTTTGGTACTTCCGGCGTCCAGACATGGCTCACGGGCCTGCTCCTTACAGTTATAACCTTGTTGTTTTGACACTCATACAAATTCAGGATTATATTATACATCACGTCCGACACATTGTCAAGAATTTTAGGAATTTTAGGAATTTATGTATTTTTTAGAAATTATTAACAACATTACAAAAAAGTTATTGTACTGTTCAATTGACAGCCAATAAGTTTTTTTGATATAATGAAAATTGATTAAAACCTTTTTATTTAACAAGTTTGAGGATAAAGAAATAAAAAGCAGGAAAGAAAGAAATTAAAGATAAAAAAATGGAACAAATAGAGTTTTGAATTAGTAATTATTAGTGGAAATGTTATTTAATTTATTTTGGGAGGCGGTATCTATGTATAAAAAAAGCGACAGTAAAATAACGGTATTTATTTTAACCGTATTTATGGTGTCATTATTTATGTTCTCAACCGGTATTTCTAATACTTTCGCGGGCGGTATAGGCGATTTAAATCAAAGCATAAATAAACTTGAAATATCCGACGATAACGCCGCTGCAGCGGCTGAAAACCAGTCAGGTGCGGCCGCTGAAAACGGAGCGGATAACGGCGCAGCTCAAACAGGCGCGGGCGCGGGTGAAATGAAGGTAACATCCGAGAGCGTTGCCAGCGGAGTCGAATCGATTAAAACCGGATTTAAAAGCATTTTCGATGGCTTTAAAGATATATTCAAAGGGATATTCGATCTTTTTAAAGAATTGATTAACAGCTTTAAAAGTCTTTTTTCTTCGGCTGAAGCCGATATTAAGCGCGCCGGTGAAGAACTCGGTAATCAGGTCGGTCAGGGAGTCCAGGGCGTAAACGAAGCGGTCAATGAAGCCGCCGAAGGCGTAAAAGACGCGGTCGCTGGCGCTGCCGAGGGGCTAAATAACGCGGCCGGCGAAGCGTCTAACGGCGTGGGCGATGCGCTCGACGATGCGGCACAGGGTGTAAGCGACGCCGTTAATCAGGACGGCACGGCAAGCGCTGCGGCCGGCGGCGATACGGTCCCCCCCGCCGCCGAAGGCAATGTTTCTGAAACCGAAGGCGCCAATGCCGCTCAAACCGGCGGAACGGTTATCGATGAAGATCCGAATGGCTTGAATGTAAGAAGCGGGCCGTGGGGCGATATAGTCGGCACTATTCCAAAAGGCGCTAAAGTCGAAATACTTAGCCGCGAAGGTGAATGGTATAAAATCAAATACGATGGTAAAGAGGCTTTCGTTTACGCTGGTCTTGTTTCCCTCGGCGGTAATTCCGAACCGTCAGGCGTCGCCGATAATGCTAATGCCAACGCGAATGCAAATGGCGCTCCCGCGCAGCAGGAAACCGAAGGCGCTAACGCCGATGAAGCGGCGCAGCCCGCGCCGGATGCCTCGTCCGCACAAACTGGCGCGGCCGGCGTCAGTGCCGAAACTCCTTATTTTTGTCAGTACGATAACGAATTATATGCAGGTTCTTCATGCCAGAATACATCGATAGCCATGACGCTCGCCAAGTACGGCTGGAAAGGCAACCCTGATCAAATAACTAAAAGTTACGGCAAAGATATGGCCCAGACGCCCGCCGGCTTAGAAACGGTTTTTAATACGGTGGCCGAAAAAGCCGGCCTTAAGGTGCGCGTTAAATCACATGAGGCTGGCACTATGGAACTTGTCAATAAATTGCTTGCCGAAGGGAAACCCGTTATAGCTCACGGCTGGTTCACTAAAAGCGGACACGTAGTCACTATCACCGGTTTCGACGGGCAGAATTATACCGTCAACGACCCGGCGGGCAAGTGGAACGGTCAGTATAAAGGCGGTTATTCCAGTGAAAGCGGAAAAGGCGTTAAGTACAGTAAAGAAGCCATGATAGATGCCCTTGTCGAAAACGGCGAAGTATGGTGTCATGAAATTTGCAATACAGGCGTTCAGACGGCCGGTTTATAAACTTAAACTTAAACTTAAACTTAATTTTTATTTTTAGCAAGAAAATTCAATCTATTCAAATCTTATAAGAACGCGACGGGGGAAAAGAGAGGGCCATTGGTCCTCTCTTTTCCCCTTTTAATAGGGCTATTTGACAGCGCCGGATATATATGTTATAATTTTAACCTTTATTGAAATTTTTTTAAGCTCAGGATTAAAAAATCTTTGCTTATAGTAAATAAAACAACTGTTTTATCGACTATATTATTGATAAAAAAGTATAAAAAGAGGTTCATATTAATGAAAAATAAAAGAATGTTTATCTTGTCTTTTATATCCGTTGTGTTTATAATATTAACGCTTTTTTCTTTTTATATGCCGGTGCATGCCGCGCAGTCGATAGTTTTAAAGCCGGGATTTAACTTCATCAGTTTTACCGAATATATTTCAATGACCTCCGCGCAATTTAAAGCGCTGAATTCCTCTATCGAAGATATTTATTTATTCAGTTCGGCTGCCGGCAGTTTTTTAAGCGCCGGCGACGGCTCGCTTACTTCGCTTGCGGCCGGTAAAGGCTATATCGTTAAAAGTTCTTCAGCCTTGTCTATTACGATAAGTGTTTCAGGTGGCGCGCTTTCAACTATCGGTAATATATCGCTTAAATCAGGATTCAATCTCGTCGGGTTTTCGAAGATGCCGCAAAGCTTAACCGCCTCGGTTTTAATGTCTCGCAGCTTAAAAATAAAAGGCATATATAAATGGAGTGCGGCTGCGGGCACTTTCATTCAGGTTATCAGAAACCCATCAGGTGCGGTTGAACAGCTTGACGGAGTTGACCCTGAATTTAAAGCTGGCGAGTCGTATTTTATTAATTTATCAGAAGATCAGCAGCTTAATTACGACGGCTCGGCGGTAATGATAGATACGAGTATAACTCCTCCACAGCCTCCGGTTTCAGACATAAAATTTCTTTCGAAGTTCGGCGTGCGCGGCACTGGCGCAGGCGAATTCGCTCAGGGTCCGATCAATGTGGCAGTCGATAGTTCCGGCAATATATTAGCAAGCGATACCTATAACCACCGCATACATAAATTCAGCGCTGCCGGTGTTTATATTTCTTCGTTCGGTTCGCAGGGCACTGATTATGGCAATTTCAGCTATCCGACCGGTATCGTTTCCGGTAAAAACGGCTATGTTTATGTAGTCGATTATGGTAATGCGCGCGTTCAGCGTTTCGACGCTAACGGAAATTTTCTGTCAAGTTTCGGTACGCGAGGCACAGGTAACGGCCAGTTTCAAAAGCCTGACTGCATAACTGTCGATAGCATTGGCAATGTTTATGTAAGCGATTTCGGTAATAATAATATTCAAAAATTCAGCTACATGGGTAGTTTCATTTCTAAGTTTGGCGCTGCCGGCGCGGGAAACGGACTGTTCGGCGCCGATTCGCCCAAGGATATAGCGGTAAGTCCGTCCGGCAAAATTTATGCGGCCGATCTGGGCAATAATCGCGTCCAGGTTTTTAATTCATCCGGCGTATATGAATCGCAGTGGGGCGCTGCCGGCGCCCTGTCCGGGCAGTTCGATCGGCCGCACGGCATAGCCGTCGATAGTTATGGCGATATTTTCGTCTCCGATAAAAATTGCCGCGTCCAAAAGTTCAGCGCTGCCGGCGCGTTTATTTTAAGCGTCGGCAGTAAAGGGACGTCTGACGGCCAATTAGAAGATCCGTCCGGTATTTTTATAGACGGCACCGATAATCTTTTAGTGGCTGATTTCGGTAACGCTCGCGTGCAGATATTTGGCAGTGGCGCATCCGGCCCCGGCGGTGATATGTTGAGCGAAATTATATTATCAAAGGCTTCCGACGGCGTAACCGCGGGCTCTTCTTATAGTTTTACCCAAATTACCGTTACCGCTAAATACGCCAGCGGAAAAACTAAAATTGTAACGGCGTCATGGAGCATTAAAAGCGGCGGCGGCAGTATTATTCAAGACAATTATATGGCGCCGGTAAGCGGCGGTTTTACTATATTAACCGCTTCATATACTGAAAACGGCGTTACTAAAACTGCCGAGTTGCTGCTTGCCGTTAATCCCGTTTCCGGCGGCGGCGAGGTATATGTGAAAGACACGGCGACTGCCTCTGATAATCTTAATGTAATCGATAAAAAAGATGAAGCCTATATCGCCAGTGTAGATTCCGATAAAATAGTATTTAATCCAGGCGCGGCTTCGATTAAAAATCTTTCGGCCGGAAGCGTTGTTATAGGCGGAGTTTCGCCGCTCGCGCCCGACGGTTATATTCGTAAAGTGGTATCGGTGACATCGAGCGGTTCGGCGAGCGTCGTAAATACCGTTCCGGCAAGTCTCGAAGAGGCTCTTACCGGCGGCGCCTTCGCCGTCAGCCGCGAATTTTCGCCATCCGACGTCAATAAATTCGAGCCTTATTTAACCGGCGTCGAACTCGGTCCGGTTCCGGCTGCGGCCGATTACCGTAATTTTTCGCCGGAGCGCGCAGGCACTATTAACTTTAACTTTCCCTCGCTTAAAATTAATACCGAAGTCGATATGTCGGAGTTTATGAGTGGGTTGAAACTCGGAGTGGAAGGCACTATTGCGCTTCAGCCATCGGTCGATTACGATTTTAATTTTACCGGCGGCGCTAAAATAAAAATAATACCCAAACTTAAAGCAGCCGCGGCCCTTACTTATAACCTATCGAAAGGCGTCGAGGCAAAGGATAAAACCGTAATAACTAAAAAAGCGCGGCTCGGTAAATTTCATCTGGCTAAAACGATAATATGGGTCCCGACGCCCGCTGGCGGCCTTCCGATACCGATCATTTTAACGAGCGACTTAGTTATTTATTCTACAATTAAGGGCAGCGTTTCCGGCGGCTTTTCGCTTTCGATAAACGCCGCCGTTGAAACTGAAAACGGCTTTGAATATAATAACGGTTCAGTTACGCCGCGATTCGCCCGCACATTCTCAGGCTCGGTATCGACGATTTTCAAAGCGGGCTATGAACTCGAAAGCTCCATAGGCGCGGAAATAGGCGTTTATTTATACGGCATCGCCGGCCCGGCGGTTAATCTCGAAATTTATCAGCAGATATCCGGCGGATTACAGTTAATGGCTTATTCTACGACCGATTTTTATAGATGGTGGTCCGACGCGGCCGGCGTACGTTCGGCTATAGCCGGTAAATTCGATATGTTCGCGCGCACTTATGATATTTCACTGAACCTTTTCGATATAAAAGGCTATGAAAGAAGCTCGCCGGTTTTAAAAAGTATCGTGCTCGATCCGGGTTCGGCGTCGCTTACCACCTCTAATACTTACGATCTTGATAATATAAAAGTTTATGGCATTTACGATAATAAGTGGATCGATTTTTTCCTGAATAAAAGTTTTGATTCCACCACCGAAACCAATTTGAATTTAGTCGCTGACAATTATCTTCTGATTAAATACAGGACCGACTGGAAGATAATATCGGGCGGCGGCTCTATCGGCGTTTTCGATAGAAAGTACACACGCGCTACGGCTTCGAGCGACCCGGCCGTTATAGAGGCGAGTTTTTACGAACTCACTAAAGACGGCGTTAATACTAAAACAGCCAGGCTTACTTTAAACCCGTCGTTGAAAGTCGCGACGCCTCTTTTTAAAACTACCGGCGATCCTTCCGATGAATCGCAGACGATTACCATAACCTGCGCTACAACTGGCGCTACAATCAGATACACCACCGACGGAATCACAATTCCTACCTCTACGACCGGCGTTATTTATTCCGCGCCTATAACTATTACAAAAACTACGACTATTAAAGCTATCGCGTATAAAAGCGGAATGGCCGATTCAAATGTTGTCAGCTATCAATTTACGGTCAATAACCTTCCTAAAGTTATGACGCCGGTCATCGATCCGGTGGGAGGCAATTTCAACTCCGCTCAGATCGTTAAAATCACCTGCACGACGGCGGGCGTCACCATCAGATACACTACCGACGGCAGTGATCCTTCGATGACAAACGGATATAATTACAGCGCGAGCGCGCCTATAATTGTCGATAGCACTAAAACTATCAAGGCTTATGCCTATAAAGACGGAATGATCGATTCAAATATAGTTACGGCGGTTTTTAATATCAGTTTAATTAAAGTGGCGACGCCGGTATTGAACCCGAACGGCGGTTCTTTCACTGCGGCTAAAACTGTCGCTCTTTCATGCCTCACTGCGGGTGCGACGCTGATGTACACGACGGACGGTAGTAATCCTTCTGATTCGAACGGCTTTAGTTATAATCCTGTCACATCGCCCACTGGTGTTACCATCGATAAAACCTGCACGCTCAAGGTAATCGCCATTAAATCCGGCATGACCGCTTCAGATATCGCCTCCGCTTATTTCGTTATCAGCGGCTCTACTTCGACTAAAGTCGCCACACCTGTTATAACGCCTGATGGTGGTACTTATTCTACTTCTCATACAGTAAAAATTACCTGCGCGACACTCGGGGCATATATTTACTATACCACAAACGGTACAACTCCGACTAAAGCAAACGGGTATGAGTATATTGATTCTATCGGCGTAAATATTAGAGAAACATGTACGTTAAAAGTAATCGCATTAAAGGAAAAATTGACCGCTTCGGATGTAGCCTCCGCCGGGTTTATTATCGGTTCCAGCTCTTCAACGGCAGTAAGCCGGATAGTATTGACGCCTAATAACACAATTACCACGCTCGATAAATATGTCAGGGTTGGTTCGGTTACTTTAGCCGTAACTTATGAAAATGGCTCATCGATGGAAACAGCAGCTATGCCGGGGGCTGTCCCGCCTCCCGAATCTGGTTTGCCGGCGCGAGGAAGCGGGGCCTGGAGTATATATTCAGGAAGCGGAACCTTCCTTTCTGATGACCTTTATGGATATATTTATAAACCTTCGGTTAAAGGAACTCATCTTTTGAAATATACTTATTCTGAGGGCGGAGTGTCTAAAATTGCTCATTTAACCATAACGGTTAATTAAAAAGACTTTTGCGGACGCGAAAAAAGATGAAAAATAAATAAAATAAATAAAAATAAGAATCAGGAGTAAAGTAATAGAGAAGTAAATAATTGGGAGGAAAATGATGTACAGAAAAATTTTGTTATTAATATTTTTAGCTTCAGCCGCTTTGATCACGGCGGCACCGGCGATCGCGCAGGACGCGCAGACGCTTAATTTAAAACAGGGTTTTAATTTTATTAGTTTCACGTTGTCGCCCGAGCTCGATCCGGCCGGGCTTCAGCAGGCTAATTCATCGTTTATAGAAGATATTTTTCTTTACAGCGCCGCCGCCGGTTCGTTTTTGAGCCTTTCAGAAGGCACGCTCGCTTCAATTTCGGCGGGTAAAGGTTATATACTCAAATCGAAGGCCGATGGCGCTATAACTATAGCAGGAACGCCTGTCACCGCCGTCGCCGACGTTTCCCTTAAATCCGGCTTTAATTTGATCGGCCTTTCGGTTGCGGTCGCCCCGGTTTCTTTTTCTGATTTAATGAAAAATTACGCCGTCGTAAAAGGGCTTTATAAATGGAGCGCCGCCGCCGGTTCATTTATTCAGGTAGTGGTTGATTCCGGCGGTTTGATACAGTTGATCGACGGAGTCGATCCTAAATTTAATAAAGGCGAGTCTTATTTTATTAACGTTAATGACGACGCCGTGATGAGCTTTATCGGCGGCGCTATCAGCCTGACCGGCGGCGCCCCGGCAGCTAAGGTTGCCGCTCCCGTTATAACTCAGTCCGGCGGAACTTATACCGCCGCGCAAAGCGTAACCATAACCACCGCGACCTCCGGCGCCGATATACACTACACGACCGACGGTTCGGTTCCGACGGCATCGAGCGCAAAATACAGCGGCGCCATAACCGTTTCGTCGTCGATGACACTCAAAGTCATAGCGGTTAAAAGCGGTATGACCGATTCGGATGTATCAAGCGCTGTTTACACTATAAGTATAGTTCCGCCTGTCGGCGAAACTATAACGCTCGATCTCGGCGGCGGCGTTTCGTTCGAGATGGTTAAGATCGAAGCGGGCGGAAAATCTTTTCAAATGCAGGATTATAACGACGCGGCGAGCGCGCACATGGTATCGTTCACAAAAGATTATTATATCGGAAAATATGAAATAACACAGGCGCAATGGCTTAAAATATATGGAAGCTGGCCGGGTACCGACAGCAGCGCACCGTCCGCTACATACGGCCTCGGCGATAATTACCCGGCATACTTTATTTCGTGGAACGATGTCTGCGACACCTCGACCGGNNCCGAATGGGAATATGCCTGCCGCGCGAATACTACAACGGCTTATTATTGGGGTGAAACGGCCAATGATGATTACCTGTGGCATTTAGATAATTCCGGCAATGCGACGCATCCTGTCGGCGGAAAGCTGCCGAATGGATTCGGCCTCTATGATATCTCCGGTAACGTGGCCGAATGGTGCAGTGACTGGTATGGCGATTATGGAAGCGCCGCGGTAACCGATCCGACGGGGCCAGAAACAGGCACAGGACGAATTCATCGCGGCGGAAGCTGCGGTTTCGGCGCGCTTACTTCAAACAGCAGGCGTGATTACGGCCCGTCATCGCGTTTTTACGTCGTAGGCTTTCGTTTAGTTCTTTTAGCAGTTCAAGAACCGGTTGAACAAAAAGTCGAAACGCCCTCTATTACACCCGCTGGCGGCATTTACACGGCTGTTCAAAACGTTACCATCGCCACCGCGACCTCCGGCGCCGATATNNCATAGCGGTTAAAAGCGGTATGACCGATTCGGATGTATCAAGCGCTGTTTATACGATTAATTTAGCGCCGCTGGCGGCCGGTGAAACTATTACTATCGATCTTGGCGGCGGGATAACGCTTGAAATGATTAAGATAACCGCCGGTACTTTTCAGATGGGCAGTCCTACAACCGAAAAAGACCGCGCAGTCAACGAGGGGCCGCTCCACAGCGTAACTTTAACCCGTGATTTTTATATTGGAAAATATGAACTGACTCAGGCGCAGTGGCTTAAAGTTTACGGAAGCTGGCCGGGCACCGGCAGCAGCGCACCGTCCGCCACATACGGCCTCGGCGATAATTACCCGGCATACTTTATTTCATGGAACGATGTCTGCGACACCTCGACCGGGTTCCTGAAAAAAATTAATGATTTGAATCCTTCAGGCTATAGCGGATTCCGGCTGCCCACCGAGGCTGAATGGGAATGCGCGGCGCGCGGCGGAACCCAAACGGCGTTTTACTGGGGCGATGATTCTTCATACTCATCTATAACTAATTACGCCTGGTATTCCGTCAATTCGAATTCGACCGAAAAACCCGACGGCTACGTTCATTCGGCCGGTTCCGCCGCTTCCGCTAATCCGGCTAACGCTTTCGGCCTGTACGACACGGCCGGAAACGTCGCCGAGCTATGCTCCGACCGCTGGTTAAGAACTTATACCGATACAATGATAACCGATCCGACAGGCCCCGTGACAGGTACTTCGATCCTGCTGCGCGGCGGCTCGTATATTAACGGCGCGAAATATTGCAGGCCCGCTTATCGCGGATACGATTTTCCCTCCACTCGCGCCCGCGCCCTCGGATTCCGCCTGGCACTCAGCGCGGTTCAATAACAATAATTTATAATTTATAATTATATCTATAATTTATTTATTTTTTCGCGGGAAGTAACATCAGGGAGGGAGAGAAAGGGTTAG